>CALBHM010000436.1 GCA_937892835.1 uncultured Ruminococcus sp.
TGAGTATGTTAACAATTTGTCCTGCTGCCCAAACTCCTGTTTCAGGTTTCCAATGGTGGTCTGTCTTAAAGAAATTTGAATACCAATCATCATCCTTTTGTGACAATAAGGTTCTAAAATCGTAGCAGGTTACTCCGCTTTTTTTTAATCGTTCCAGAAGATTATCGGCAGTTTTGTTCGTTCCTTCCGTAACTCCGGGCGGAAGCTGATTATCCCCTTCCTTTTCTTTGGTTGGATACTGAATATATGCAAAATCAATGCCCTTTTTCTTCATGATTTTTTCAAGCCACTCAACACTTTCAGCTTGTGCCGCAGCGTCGGAGACATTGCTGTTTTCAAACGTCAAATATCCGTTCTTCATAACGACAACGGAATCGCTTCCGCTGATAATATTCATTCCGACACTTTTGTTAAAAAGTGCGTTTATTTCAACATATTTCATTCTGCCCGGCAAGAGCTTTGACGTATAATAATCAATGCTGTCCTTAATTCTATTAACAACAGAAAGATATTTCGAATCATTTTCTGATTCTTCTGTGTTTTCGTTTACCGATTCCTGTTCACTCTTTACCGTCGGCGTAAACTTGTAATCGTCGCTAAAAGGGAAAGCTCCTTCCCATGTAAAATCCGTGGTGTTTTTCGAGTCGTTGTTTTCTGTCTTTTGTTCGTCCTGTTGAGACGTGTTTACGGTTTCCGAAGCGTTCGCACCGTAATCATAATACCTTCTGACACGGTACACCCTGTAACCGATCGAGGCGAAGAAAACGGCAACAATACAAATAAAAGCAATGCCGACAAAATACGAGGCCTTATTCTTTTTCATTGATATCGCCGTCCTTTCTTTTTAGAAATTGAAATAAATAAACGGATTATATGTACCTTTAATCGTATATGTGACCGAGATGAGGAACATTGCAATCAGAATGACTCCCGAAACTATTGTATATACAGGCTTGTCTGTATTTACTTTCTTCTTTATCGTTCGAATTATCGGGAAGCAGCATACTATGCCGAGTATAAGGAAAAATTTATAGTTTGAAAGATAGAAAACCGTAGTGCTGTCATATAACGGAAGCGATCCAAATCCGAACATATCCTTAAGATATGACCATGCCGAAGCAATATCCTTTGCCCTGAAAATAACCCATCCGATTATAACAAGAAGCATCGTATAAATATGATTGAAAACACCGAGCTTTTTTGAAAAACCGGTGAGCTTTTCGAGCGTAAGGATCACGAAATAGAACAAGCCCCAGACGACAAACGTCCAGTTTGCGCCATGCCAAATTCCCGTCAGTGTCCATACGACAAAAAGGTTGAAAACCAGTCTTGATTTTTTCTTTACCCTGCTGCCGCCAAGCGGAAAATAAACATAATCCCTGAACCACGTTCCGAGAGATATATGCCATCTGCGCCAAAACTCGGAAACAGATTTTGAAATATACGGATAATCAAAATTCTCGAGAAAATTAAATCCAAACATTTTTCCAAGTCCTATTGCCATTTCGCTGTAACCGGAAAAATCAAAGAAAATTTGCAAGGTGTATGCAATCGCTCCGAGCCACGCAGACGAGACAGAACCGATTTCATTGTCAAAAATACCATCGGCAACTATCGCAACGTTATTTGCAATAAGAACCTTCTTCACAAAGCCAATCATGAAGCGATATGCACCGTTTGAGAAATCATCAAAATTTTCATACCGTTCCTTTATCTGGTCGGCAATGGTCTGATACCGCACAATCGGGCCGGCAATAAGCTGAGGGAAGAATGAAATATACAACGCCACATTGCACGGATTCTTCTGAACCTCTCCGTCGCCGCGATAGACATCAATAACATACGACATTGCCTGAAAAGTAAAAAATGAAATGCCTATCGGCAGGGTTATATTCAGCGTATCAAGACTCGTGTGCAAAAGGGCATTTATGTTTTGCAAAGTAAATGTCAGATACTTAAACACAAACAGCATGCCTATATTTACAATAACCGAAGCGGTTAATGCCGCTTTACCTTTTTTGTTGTTCTTATTTTTGTCAACAATCAAGCCAAGTGCCCAGTTAACAAGAATTGAACCGAGCATTAGGAGAACATAAACAGGCTCGCCCCACGCATAGAAGAAAATGCTTGAGACGATAAGCACAGCATTTTTGAACGGCAATGATTTAAAAATCGGGTTATAATATGCAATCAAAACAATCGGTAAAAACAAAAACAAAAATGTTGTAGATGAAAAAACCATATTATACCCCCTTAAATTTAGTCTTTTTTAATTATACAATATCGCTACCCTTTTTTCAACTGAAAAAACATAGAAATATAGCTGTCTCGGGTTTGTTGACAAATAAAAAAGGGTATAGTATAATTTGAAGTGAAATAAATTACGAATTGAGGTAATTATATTATGAATATAGCAATAGTTCTTGCAGGCGGCTCAGGCAGTCGTATGGGCATGGTTGACCGGCCGAAACAGTTTATAGATATCTACGGCAAACCGGTT
>CALBHM010000437.1 GCA_937892835.1 uncultured Ruminococcus sp.
ACCTCATCCGTCACGACACGAGGTCGTGCCACCTTCCCCTCAAGGGGAAGGCTGATTGGTTTCTGCATAGCAACAAGTTTTATAATACTCAAACTTCCTCCGGCTTCGACACAATCCGCCGAAGCACCGTAGGGAAGTAAAATAATTATTAACCAAACGAAAGGACAATATTATGCCGGAATATATAGATACTTATCTTGAACTTGAGGACGTTGAAAAGCACAATTCTTTCATCGGCCGCAAGCCGAACATGGCAGACCTGCCCGACTTTGAGAGCAACAGGGATAAGCTCCCCGAGCCTGTTTGGGACGGTCACTCCGATTCAATCGAAGCCTACTACAAGGCATGGAAAATCGCATTCTCAAATCTCGGCAAGCCGACTGAGGAAAACGGCTTCGTTTCGCCGTACATTGACGCCGCATTCAACGGCGACATCTTCCTTTGGGACAGCTGCTTCATGCTGATGTTCGGCAAATACGGCGACAGCGTGTTCAAATTCCAAGGCACGCTCGACGATTTCTATTGCAAGCAAGAGCCCGACGGCTTCATCGGCAGACAGTACCATGAGGGTAACGGATTCTCAAAATTCCACCGTCTTGACCCCGTAAGCACAGGCCCTGAGATTCTTGCATGGTGCGAGTGGCAGTACTATCAGAACTACGGCGACAAAAAGCGACTTGCCGATGTCTATTATCCGCTTCTTTGCTACCACAGATGGATGCGCAATTACCACCGCTGGCAGGACGGTTCCTATTGGTCGAGCGGCTGGGGCTGCGGCATGGACAATCAGCCGAGAACCGACCTTGAAGCTGTACCCGGAGTTGAGGACTGGCAGGTTGAAACCTTCCATCACGGCTTTATGTCCTGGATCGACGCAAACTTCCAGGCGCTTCTTAGCTGTAAGGAGCTTCTGAAAATGGCAAAGGAGCTTGACATAACCGACGGCGTTGACGAGCTTCAAAAAGAGGTTGAATACCTGACAAAATTCATCAATGAAAAGATGTGGTCGGAGGATGACAAATACTATTACGACCGCAGAGGCAACGGCGAACTGCTTAAGGTTAAGAGCATTGCGAGCTACTGGGGCTTGCTGGCGGACGGCGTTCCCGAGGAGAGAAAAGCCGATTTCATAGCTCATCTTGAAAACGAAAAGGAATTCAAGCGTCCGCACCGTGTGCCTACCCTTTCGGCGGATCACCCCGACTATGCGGACGACGGCGCATACTGGAACGGCGGCGTTTGGGCACCCACAAACTATATGGTTATAAGAGGTCTTTCCGAGTGCGGCAGGGAAAAGCTCGCTTATGAAATTGCCCTCAACCACTATGACAACATGATGAAGGTTTACCATAAGACAGGAACTTTCTTTGAGAATTATGCTCCCGAATCGGCTAACCCCGGCAACCCGGCAAAGGGCGATTTCGTAGGCTGGGCAGGAATCATTCCGATAACCGTGCTCATTGAATACGTTCTCGGAATTCAGGTTCACGCCGAGAAAAATGAGATTGTATGGCATGTGAAAAATCTTGAACGTCACGGAATCAAGCGAATTCCCGTCGGCAGAGACGCTTATGCCGACCTCATCTGCGAGGCGAGAAGCGACGAAAACGAAAAGCCGAATATCTCGGTCAAATCGGATAAGCAGATAAAGGTTACAGTAATTTACGGCGACAATAAATTTGTGATTGGAGAATGAATATGAAACTCGGATTTACTCTTTATAATTTCAATTCGGTGATAAAAAGTTTGGAGGATCTCGACAATGTGCTTACAAAGCTTGAGGACATGGGTGTTGATACCGTTCAGGTCTCGGGCATAGGCTTTCTCAATAACTTTGACGTTGCGAAGCTTTGCAAAAAGCACGGCATGGAGGTTTGCTTAACCCACCTTTCATTCGACAGAATCGTTAACGATACCGACGCAGTCATCGAGGAGCACAAGGCTCTCGGATGCAGGAATGTCGGAATCGGCTGGATCGAAGAAGAGTACCGTGGCGAGGACGGTATCAAGAAGTTCGTTGAGAAGCTTACCCCGGCCGTCGAAAAGCTCCATGCTGCAGGCATGACCTTCTCTTACCATAACCACCAGTTTGAGTTCATGAGATACCCAAACGGCAAAACAGGCTATCAGATGCTCACGGAGCTTGACCCGGAGCTGATAAGCTTCATTTTCGACACGCACTGGGCACAGACGGGCGGAGTTGACCCTGCGTCATATATCAGAAAGCTCGGCAAGCGTATCAGCGTGTGCCATTTCAAGGATTATCGAATCGTCAAGGACGCCGAGGGTAATTTTGTCCGTGACTTTGCCGAAATCGGCACAGGTAACCTTGACCTTGACGAATGCTACAGAGCATGCCGTGATTCGGGAATCGAGTATATTATCATCGAACAGGATTCGACACCGCTCGACGTTTTCGAGTCGGCACGAATCAGCTGGAAGAATCTCAAAAAAATCGCAGAAAGAAACTGAAAAATTCTGCTTGAATAAACAGCATATTGCTCACCGGGTGAGCCGAAGTACAGAAAACTGTGCTGCGGCTCGCTTTTTTTACACATGGGGCAATGTCATTAACTTAAGGGTTTTTGCAAAAATTCTTGGGTCGATGTGGGCATCGACCCCTACGAAATGTGCCTTTATCGAACCTTTTGCATGTTGTGCCGGTCGGCGGATTGCATGATATTCACAGCATTCCGCTGACGACGGCAGGAATTTTGTACACAATTCACTTAAATATAATTCTTTCTTGTAATATCACGATAGAATCATGTCGATTGTGACTTCATTCGACAAAAATTGTACAACATGTACACTAAATTTCTCTCAAATAATGTGAAATTATAGTTGAACTTTGTGTTTAATTATGATAATATAATAATGTGTATACTGGGAAAGTGGGTTATTGTTCCCGCATTTTTCAGTGAAACTTTTCTTATCGGAAATGCACCGTGTGCATTGAGGTTTGGTGTGTTCCCGAACAATGGGAGGTAAAGAATATCATGAAAAGAAAGCTTTCAAAACTTGGGAGGAGTACGGTAAGCGTACTGCTCTGCCTTGTCATGCTTTTGACTACCTTCTGCTTCTTCGATATCGGTTCTGTGATATCGGAAGCATTGATAAACAAGAGTAGTCATGCTTTGACAGAGGCAGGCACATCCTCCGACACCTTTTCGCAGTACAATATTTCTGCGCCCGAGCTTGTCTACATAAAGGCAGGCGGAAAGGACTCGGAATATTTCCTGAACGCAACGTCGAGCGGCACGGTCAGTGAGCCGACCTCAGCGACGAGTACGCTCAGCTTTTCCTGCGCAACGGCGAGAAGTGTAACTGTTTCAATAACCGTTCTTGATGCAAACCTCAATGCATCAAGCGCAAACAGAGTAACAAATGTCGCTTTCTCCGACGGTACATATATGTCGTCTGACAGAGCTCTGTCGGCGTCTTCGTCATCAATAAACAAGACTATCAGCAGTCTTACCATGGCGAATGTCGAGTCAGGCAAGGAATATGTTATTCGTTGGAATATCGTGTATACGACCGCTTCCGGTTCATACACGACCTATGCCTACACGGGCGTTAAGTTCCCTCTGCTTTCTCAGGCAGGTATGACGACGAGACAGTATTATTACGGAACCTACGGCGGAGTGACCAGCAATCCGGCAGAGTCTGCTACCTATTCATTTGTTACAGGTGTTGACTCTGTTAAGGGCGGTAATGTCGGCTCTAAGTGGGTAAGCACAGGCTCGACTCTTACTGCTCCGCTTATCAACTTCAATGCAAGCCTTTATCCGAGAGGACTTGATATGCCTATCAATTCGACATATTTCGACCCGAACGGTTCGGGTGTATTGCTTGGCTTTGCAAAGGACCATGACGATAATTATTTCGGACAGGGCTCGAGAATTTATAATACCCAGTGGGACAGCTCGCAGACTTATAACCCTAAGTCAATGATTGACAAATCAGGTTATTTCGGCGGTTCTCCGTCGACGGACGGCGACGCATACGGTTATGCGGCGGCAAATATCACTATTGATACATCAAGATTTTCCGATTTCAATCAAATCCCGAATCTTCGTGCCGGCTTTGTTGAGTTCGATTCCGACGGCGGTGCAAGCCAGAACTATTTGAATGCAATCAGAAATGTTTCTTACACATCTTCCGATGCGGCAGCTTATTTCAGAAAGAACAGATCAATCGGCAACAGTGCCGGCAGTCAGAATACGGCTCCGACAATCTACTGCCCGGACGTTGATCGTGGAGACGAGAAGAACGACCGTTCATGGGTTCGTGGACTTTATAAGCTCGACGGTAATATAACCACAGCTAAAAATAATCTTAAAAAATCAACATCCGGCGGAACGTCGCTTACCATTGCTTCTTTCAGCAATAATGTTTATACAACTTATATTCGTTTTGAATATTCGCTTCGTTTCAATCCGCTTGTCGGTTTCGACGAGTATTGTACAGGTATTTCGACCGTAAGGCTCAATGCAACTCTTGCCGATAAGTCAACTGCTCGTAAATATTACTATCAGTTCCTTAATTCCGGTGTCAACACATCGGCAAGCAACTGGTCAACGATTGAAGGATATGTTAAGTCATACGTTAAGGCACTTTGCGTATCCTCTGCGTCGGCAGGCTCTTACACAAATCCTGCTTCGGCAATTTCAACGGCACAGACAAACCTCAAAACAGTTATGAAGACAACGACTCCGTTGTCCGCTCCCTTATATTTCTATGTTCCCGAGACAATTTATCTTGCTCCGAAGGTAAATTCATGGATCAGCTCAACCTCATCCAACTTCCAGTATTTCATTCAGAACACGGTAAATACATCGGATACATCTGTTGCCCCAACTGTCAGAAAGGGTGCAAAGGCATCGTTTGAAAAAACAGGTTATGTTTATTTCTCGTATGCCAATATTTCCGGTGACGTAACTCTTACGACAAGAAACATTAAAGCTTCAACTATAACCAACAGCTCGCCGACGACCTTGAGCGGCGGCAGCATTTCCAGCCTTACTCTTTCGACAGTCGGACAGTATCAGAGAGCAACTATTGACAGTAAATCCATCAGTCCGAGCATTGCTGCCGGTGATACGGGCTACTATATTGAATGGACGGCAAGCTTCAAGGATGCGTCGGATGGCCACATGAAGTCCGTAACGGCCTATACATATGTATACAAGCCGTATGTTATTTCTTCGGCCGCCGGTGTTAACACAAGAGGAACAGATAATAACGACCATGATAACAGCCAGCTTTCCTGGATGTCAGGCTTCCATATGATTGACTCGGAAGCAACAAAGCCGACTATCGGTGATGGAAATCAACAGGCCTCATATCTGAGATATACAACTGTAAACAAGGGCTTTGCCTGTATGCCTTTCATGAGCTATGATACAGGTTCGATAAAGGGCGATATTAACTACCCGATATCAAACATGGGAACTTCCGGTTCTCAGACTGTTGCAAATACATATAATAATGTTACAGCTCCGGACTACAGAAAGCAATCAACGTCAATGTATCTTGCATTTGCGAGTGCGAC
>CALBHM010000438.1 GCA_937892835.1 uncultured Ruminococcus sp.
ACGGAATCAATTATATCAATTACGGCTGCACGGTCAATATCCCGACAGAGCTTGAATTGAAGGTCGGCGAGGAATTTCTCCTGAGTCCTGTTGCAAATCCGTTGATTGCTCCCGATTTCAGCTTAAAAATAGTAGCTGATAATACTTCGTCGATTTCCACAATCGGCAACGGTTTTAAGGCTCTCAAGCCCGGCTATGCAAGGTTAACCGTAAAAAGCAACGACGGCACTGTCAACGCACAGATAAAAGTCTATGTCAGCGGTGGATGTACAAAGGGCGATGTCAACGGAGACGGTAAAATCAATTCATTTGATGCTCTTCTCGTTCTCAGAAGTTCAGTTCAGATGAGTGAACTTAACACAGAGGAAAAATTGGCAGCCGACATTAACGGCGACAGCAAAATCAACTCGCTGGATGCGCTGATAATTCTTCAAATCACAACCGAAGTCAAATCCATTTGGGATTTTGTATAAGGCAAAAAAATCCTGCTCACCCTAAAAAGTGAACAGGATTTATTTTTTATATGTCAGTCAATTTCAACGGAAATCTTCTGATCATTTCTGTTAGCTGCCGAACGCATGACAGTGCGAATAGCCTTAGCGATTCTGCCCTGCTTGCCGATAACACGACCCATATCGTCAGCCGCAACATGAAGATGGTAAACCGTAACGCCGTCTTCGTCAATATCGTCAACGGTTACGTTTACCGCATCGGGATCACTTACAAGACCCTTTGCAATTTGTACCAATAATTCGTTCATCATTGTTACCTCGTTTAATTATTTAACGATGCCGCTCTTCTTGAGAAGATCCTTAACGGTATCTGTCGGCTGTGCGCCGTTTGCAAGCCACTTTGCAGCTGCTTCTGCATCAATCTTGATCTCAGCAGGATTCTTCATCGGATCATATGTGCCGATCTCCTCGATGAATCTTCCGTCACGGGGATACTTTGAATCCGCAACAACAACACGATAGAAAGGTGCTTTCTTTGCGCCCATACGGCGAAGTCTGATTTTAACCATTGTAAAATTCCTCCAAAAATAAAATATTAAATAATATATCAATCACGCAAGTGATGAGTGCGTGTTTGAAAGCCTAACTGCCTTAAATGTTAAATCCTTTGAGCTGTGAAAGATCAGGGCGGCCTCTTCTGCGCTTCTTGCCCTTGCCGTTCATCTGCTTGAACATCTTTTGCATCTGCTTATGCTGAGTGAGAAGTCTGTTGACAGCTTCAACGTCCTGACCGGAACCCGCGGCAATTCTCTTCTTGCGAGAGGGATTGATAATCTCAGGCTTTTCACGCTCCTGCGGCGTCATGGACTCAATTATCGCACGAACTCGGTCAAACTGTCGTTCATCAATATCAACGTCCTTGATCTGCTTCTCAACACCCGGAATAAGCGAAAGCGTATCCTTGATTGAACCCATGCGGCGAATCTGTGCCAACTGGGCAAGCAAATCGTTCATATCAAACTTATTCTGCTTGAGTCTCTTTTCAAGCTCCATTGCTTTCTTCTCGTCAAGAGCCATTTCGGCTTTTTCGATAAGCGAAAGCATATCGCCCATACCGAGAATTCTCGAAGCCATTCGATCGGGATGGAAGGTATCAAGATCGGTAAGCTTTTCACCGACACCGACGAACTTAATCGGCTTACCCGTAACGGCTCTTGTTGAAAGTGCCGCACCGCCTCTGGTATCACCGTCAAGTTTTGTAAGCACAATACCGTCAATTCCGAGAGCATCATTAAATGATGTTGCAACATTAACGGCATCTTGACCGGTCATTGCATCGACAACGAGCAGAATTTCATGCGGCTTGACCTCGGCCTTTATGTTTTTCAACTCGGTCATAAGCTCCTCGTCAATGTGCAGACGACCTGCCGTATCAAGAAAAACATAATCATATCCGTGATCCTTGGCAAGCTTAATAGCCTCCCTGGCTATTTCAACGGGATTTGTCTGACCCATTTCAAAAACGGGAACTCCGATGCTTTCGCCGACAACCTGCAACTGCTTGATTGCGGCCGGGCGATAGATATCGCAAGCGGCAAGAAGAGGCCTGTGACCCTCATTCTTGAGCATCAAAGCAATCTTTGCACTGTGAGTGGTTTTACCTGAACCCTGGAGACCGCACATCATAACGACTGTCGGGGGATGATTGGCGACCGCAAGACGGGCTTTCGTTCCGCCCATAAGCTCGGTCAGTTCTTCATTTACTATTTTGATAACCATCTGCGCCGGAGTAAGGCTTTCCATAACCTGCTCTCCGACAGCTCTCTTGGTGACCTTTTCGGTAAAGTCTTTGGCAACCTTGTAGTTAACGTCCGCCTCAAGCAAAGCCAGACGAACCTCTCGCATTGCGCTGCGTACATCCGCTTCGGTCAGCGAACCCTTGCTTTTCAAACGTTGAAAAGCAGCTTCAAGTCTTTCTGAAAGACCGTCAAATGCCATTCGGCACACCACCTTATTTTAAGAATAGTCCTCCGCAAGGAGCATTCCTGCCACAGCCTTAATCTTCGCCGTTGCATCGTTAATCTCCTTGGAAAGTGTGTTTTTGCGGTTATATGCGGCAATTTCATCGGAAACCTCAATAATTTCGCCCAACCCGCTCTTCATATTTTCAAATCGGGCAACCAGTCCGAGACGATTTTCCATATTCACAAGCTGACTTTCGGCTCGCTTGATGGCGTCACGAACTCCCTGACGGGTTATGCCCTCGTTGGCTGCAATTTCGGCAAGTGAGAGATCGTCATTATAGTAATAGCTGATAAAAGTGCGCTGCTTTTCGGTCAGCAGATCCCCGTAAAAATCAAGCAACAATGTTATATCAAGATTTTTACTCATCTCACTCGTCCTCTCATAAAAACGCCTGTAAAGTTTTTTTCTTTACAGGCATGTATTATACATTATTAATCATGTATTGTCAAGTGTTTTTCAAAAAATAAAATATTTTCGCTAAGTCTGACCTCGAGTGTGGAAAACTATGTTGAAAGCTATAAAAATATGCGTATTATTCTAAATTATCATCATAAAACGGGATTTTAAACAAAAAGTGTGGAAAATTCTGTGGAAACTGTTGAAAATTTTCAAAAACTACCGTTGTAGAAATCCTCTGCCACCCTTTTTGCCGTCGCTGCAAGGTCTTCGCGGCACTCTCTCAGAACCTGCTCAAAGCTTCTTTCATCATGGTCGGTAACGTAAATTTTGCGAATATTCGAGTCGCTAATGTCCGTAACCTTGCTCATTCCGACGATTGCAACAACAGGCGTGTTGCCCGAAAGCAAAGCGACCTCGGCCGGAGCCTTTCCGAGCAGAGATTGGTTATCCATACAACCCTCGCCCGTTATTACAAGCTCGGCATTTTTAGCAGCATTTTCAAAGCCTGTCGCCTTAAGAACGGCCGGTGCACCCTTAACAAGTCTTGCACCGAGAAAGCTTATCAGTCCAAATCCCAGTCCGCCTGCCGCCCCTGCGCCGTTAACCTGCGAATTATCTTTCCCGATAACCCTTTTGCTGACTTCGGCAAGATTTTTCAATCCATTGTCAAGCACCTTTACCGTATTGCTGTCTGCACCCTTCTGAGGAGCAAAAATATGTGCCGCTCCTTTTTCTCCGTAAAGAGGACTGACAACGTCGCAAAGAGCCTCAATATCGGTGTCGGCAAGACGTTTATCAAGATTGGCAAGATTTATATCGGTAATTTTTGCAAGACCTGAGCCGTTGAGCGAAACAGAGTTTCCGTTGCTGCCGAAGAATTCTGCGCCGAGAGCCGCTGCACAGCCTATTCCGCCGTCATTTGTGGCACTTCCGCCGAGACCGATCAATATTTTTTTACATCCCTTATCCAGTGCATCCTTAATCAGCTGACCTGTGCCGTAGGTCGTCGTCAGCATCGGATTTTTCCTGTTACCGGCCATCGGCAAGCCACTTGCCGCCGCCATTTCAATAACTGCGGTTTTATCCGGAAGAATTCCGTAAAAGGACTCTGTTTCCTCAAATAGCGGTCCTTTAACCTTGGCAATAATCTTTTCGCCGCCGTTAAAGAGCATGGCATCAACCGTTCCCTCTCCTCCGTCGGCAATAGGGAAACACTTTATTTCTTCCGAAGCCTTGATTTTCAAAAACTCAGTCTTGATTATCTCGCAAACCTCTGTTGCCGACATCGTTCCTTTGTATGAGTCGGGCGCAATAACTATCATAAGCGATACCCCATAATTTACAGCTTAAAATCTTCTTCAGTAAAATGTCCTATGCCAACAGATTTTTTCGGCACTCTTTTTAATGGGTCATATTTAAAGCTGCGGCACGATGAATCAAGCTGTCTTATTCCCGTTTTAACGCAGAGAACACAATCCCCGTCCGCCGCAATCATACCGTGTGAGCAAAGTCTGCACGCGGGTGTGATATCCTCGGTATTCACAAGTTTTTTCCTCATTTTATCAGTCCTTTCGGAACTAATTGTCCGAAAATTATTTTATCATACTTTTTTGTCAGTTGCAAGGTTAATGTCGATTATGGTAAAAGCACCGAGAATGAGCATTGCAACCGAAGCCGGAACTGAAACGGAATACGGCTTCACAATTACATCGGAAAAGCTTGAAAAGACCTGTGCTTCACACGGGAAGATTTTGAAGAGGAAAAAAGCAATCGGCAAAACAACAAGGCAGTTAACAGCTCTCGAAAGCCAGAATTCAGGCAAACTCATGCCGACCTTTTTTATGTAAGGTAAAAGCTGCATATGAACGGCAAAGCCCGACCAACAAAGAACCGGTGCAATCAGGCAGACCGGTAAATGCACAGCAGCAAATGCACAGCCTGCCGTAACTTCGGACATTACAACCGCAGTATTGAACAATGCATTTTTTTCAGCAAACTTTACCAGTAAAGGATTAAAAGCCGAAAAAAGCAGAACCCAAGCACAGATATTAAGCATTGCACCCGTTGCACAGGAAACTGAATCTGTGAGCACAGAACTGTCAATCTCATATTTTATTGCTGCAACTTTTTTATTATTTTTCTTCGAAAAAAATCTTGAAAGAAATCCGATAATTAGTGCGGCAAAGGTTTGAGAAACAAATAAAATTATCCCGCACTTCTTGTTTGAAAGCATTGTCGCCCCAACTGCGCCGACAACAAATGCAGGACCGGAATTGACACAGAACCACATCATTCTTTTGGCTTGCGACTCCGAAAGATAACCGCTCTCATACAGTTGAGAAATCATCTTTGCCCCAACAGGGAATCCGCCGATAAGGCTCATTATTATTGCACACGCAGAACAGCCCGGAAGTCGGAAAGCTTTCTCTGTCAATGGAGAAAAAAATTTGCCGATAGCATTGCCAAGCTTTGAACGAATAATATAATCCGAAAGAATCATAAAAGGAAACAGCGATGGAATTACCGTTTCGCCACAGAGAAAAAGTCCGCTGCGAACCCCCTCTCCCATCGAAGACGGAGCGGAGAAAAATAGTATAATAAATCCAACCGAAACGATCAACAAAAAAATCATTTTTCTGTAATTATTCAAGCGAATCACCCGTAAATATATATGAGGGAAAAACTTTAGTTTATGATAGGGTGATTACAATGACACCGAGAGACCGCAGACAATATAACACTCCGCTTGCACACAGAATATGTGAAAAGCTGGAACTGCCCGAGGACGTTCTTCGAAATTGCAGTCATATTGAGCTGGTTTCAAACTGCTGCGCTATGGTAGACGGTTGCAAAAGCGTTATGGAATATGACGATACGGTTATCAAGCTTTGCCTCGGAAAAAGCTGCGTAAAATTCACGGGATATGATTTGACAATCAAGTCACTTTCACTTGAGCAGGCAATGATTGAAGGAAAAATCATCTCTTTAGAATTCAGCGAATGAGGTTTCAATATGATTTTCAGTCTTTTTCATTTGATTTTCGGCTGTGTTTATTTCACGGCGAGCGGCGGCTTTGCCGAAAGATTCATAAACTTTTGCACCGCTAAGGGGATACAGCTTTGGGGAATAAGAAAAAAATCTTACGGCCTGACGGCATGCACAACGATTGACGGCTACAAAAAAATAAAAAGTGCCGCCCAAGCGAGCGGCATGAGAGTGAGAATAAAAAAGAAAGTAGGACTTCCTTTTGTCATCCGAAAATATGAAAGTCACACGGGACTGTTTGTCGGATTGTTTGTTGTGCTTTTTATTCTTTCAATTATGTCTAATCATATTTGGGTTGTCAATATTCACGGAAACACAACCGTTGACGATGAAAAAATCGCTGAGGTTTTCTCCGACGCCGGTTTAAACCTCGGGGTCAGGAAAAATAAATTTGACGCAAGCGACATTAATTCCGACGCTGTTCTGAGCATCGGCGAGCTTTCATGGGCATCAATCAACATTGACGGTTCGGTTGCCGAAATTGAGGTCAGAGAAGCCATGCACAGACCAAGCCTTGAAAAATACTACGGCACTTCAAACCTTGTAGCAAGCAAGGACGGTCAGGTTGAAATCATTGAACCGTATAAGGGGGCTGCCGCAGTCAAGGGCGGCCAAACCGTTATGCAAGGCAGTCTGCTCGTCAGCGGAGTAAGTCACGTCCGAAGCGGAATGTCCGTATTCAACGACGCCGACGGTTATGTTGTCGCAAGGACAAAAATAAACGTCGACGTACCGATTAAAAATAATTATATTGAACTGAAACCCAAAACAAAAAAGGTATATTCACTCTGTTTTTTAGGCAAGGAATTTTCGCTTTCACGAAAGCATGATGCCGATATGGTTTATCGCCACAAAGCATGGCTTTACATTCACGGGGTTAAAATGCCGTTCGGAATTTTTTATACTCAGTACACCGATTTTGAAGAAGAAAACCAAACTGCCGATAAAAATTTTTCCGAGCTATCGGCTCTCAACGACTATGCATTGAAAAGCTATCATGACACACTCCATGCACAAATCATTTCACAAAAAATTGAAATAAAAAACAGTACAATAAAGGGCGAATACAGCACCTTTGAAAATATCGGGAAGCGAGTTCCGTTTGAAACAGAGGAAACACCGGCCGAGCAAATTACCGAAGATTGATTAGGCTGCAAGCTTGACCTTTTGCAGCAGCTTTGCACGGTCAAGCACAAGCTCGGCAAAAATTATTTCGACTACGCTCATTACGACAAACTGTATCGCTCTTGTTGCAAGCAGAGCGGTAAAAGCCTTGGTATAGAGAATCGAAATGAACAGCGTATTGAGAAGCAGTCCGCATACAAGCTGAGTTGAAAGCACGGCGATAACTATTCTCGGGAAGTTACACTTCTTGTAAAGAAGCATGCCGAAAACCAGTCCCGTTATTGCCGCTGTAACGGTAAATCCGGGGAAATAAGCACCCGTGGGCATGAGTATAGCTCCGATAAAATCAACGAGCGCACCGACAACCGCTCCGCCGACAGGGCCTGAAATACAGGCGGCGAGCATCACAGCAACAAACGCAAACTCAATCTTTGTGTTCCAAAGATTAACAACGGGAACCAGTCTGCCGAGCACCACGCCTGCCGCAGTCAGCAAAGCGAGGACGCAAATTTGTTTTGTTACATTTTTCTTTTTTGTGTTCATAAAATAAAAC
>CALBHM010000439.1 GCA_937892835.1 uncultured Ruminococcus sp.
AGGTGTTTCCGAGATCGAGTACCTCAATTCGTTTAAACCCGAGGACAGATTCAGAAAAGTTAAAAGGCTTCTCTCAAAAAAGCCCGTTGCAATCATTCTGACCCGAGGTCAGGAATATCACGACGACACTATCGAGCTGGCGAAGAAATACGGCGTTGCACTTCTCAAGACGACGGACGGAACATCAAGCTGTATGTCAACTTTGATATCCTACCTTAGCGTTGAGCTTGCACCGAGAATTACCCGTCACGGCGTTTTTGTCGAGGTTTACGGCGAAGGTGTTCTGATAATGGGCGAGAGCGGCATGGGCAAGAGCGAAACGGCGCTTGAGCTTATCAAGAGAGGTCACAGACTCGTTGCCGACGATGCCGTTGAGATACGGAAGGTCTCGCACAAAACGCTGGTCGGCTCCGCTCCCGAGAATATTCGACATTTTATCGAGCTGAGAGGTGTCGGTGTTGTCAACGCAAGACGACTTTTCGGTATCGGATCGGTTAAGGTCTCCGAGAAGATAAACATGGTTATTCAGCTTGAGCCGTGGAATGCCGAGAAAAATTACGAGCGTCTCGGACTTGAAAATGAAACAATTGACATACTTGGTATTGATGTGCCGATATGCGTTGTTCCCGTTACACCGGGTCGTAACATTTCGATTATCATTGAAGCGGCGGCGATGAACAACAGACAGAAGAAAATGGGCTACAACGCCGCAAAGCAGCTGCTCCACAACCTTGGCATGACAGACGATATCAAGGTTGAGGAAAATGAACTTGAAATCTGGCACAACTTTTAATAACGGAGGAACTTATAATGTACAAGGTTGGAGTTGACCTCGGCGGAACAAATATTGCCGTCGGAGTTGTAGATGAAAAATACAATATTATAGGAAAAGGCAAGGTTAAGACCAATGCACCGCGTCCGGCAGAGGAGATCTTTGCCGATATCAAAAGGTCTATCGACATGGCTGTTTCCGACGCAGGACTTACCATGGCTGATATCGAGAGCGTTGGCGTAGGAACTCCCGGTTCTGTCAACCAGGATACGGGCATGATTGAATTTTCCAATAATCTCGCTTTTAACAATGTTCCTGCAAAAAAAATGCTGGAGGATCTCACAGGCAAGCCGTGCTATTTCGAGAATGACGCAAATGCGGCCGCTCTCGGCGAAGCATATGCCGGTGCAGGCAACGGCGCAAAGAACTTTGTTGCCGTTACGCTCGGAACCGGTGTCGGAAGCGGAATTATCGTTGACGGCAAGATCGTCAGTGGTATGAACTTTGCCGGCGGTGAAATGGGTCATACTGTTATCGTCGTTGACGGAATTCCGTGTAACTGCGGACGTAACGGCTGCTGGGAGAGCTATGCATCCGCAACGGCTCTTATCGCTCAGACAAAGGCCAAGATGAAGGAGTGCCCGGACAGCAAGATGTGGGAGCTTTGCGACGGTGATATCAATAAGGTAAGCGGCAGAACGGCGTTTAACGCTATGTATGCAGGCGATGAGGCAGGTAAGGAAGTCGTTGATAAATATCGCTATTACGTTGCAGTCGGCATTATTAATATAATCAATATTTTCCAGCCGGAGGTGCTTTGCGTCGGCGGCGGAATAAGCAACGAGGGCGATAATCTTCTTGATCCGATAAGAAAATATGTCGAGAAAGAAAGATATAGTAAGCACGCAAAAAAGCAGACGAAAATCTGCAAAGCAGTCCTCGGCAACGACGCCGGAATTATCGGCGCAGCACTGTTGGGTTGAGATTTGTTTAATTCAGAAGAATTTTATCAGGGCTTCCTCTCGAGGGGGAAGCCTGTCCAACAAACCAACTAAGGGAGACATTATGAGCTTCGATAAGATTTTTGAATACGCAACGGGCATCGGCTGCAAGGCCGAGCGTGAAGTTCCGATGAGTAAATACACGACCTTTCGCATTGGCGGAAATGCGTCGGTTATGCTCACTCCGCTGAACGACGAACAGCTCGTTTCGGTCATCAAAGAGTGTAAAAAAGAAAACATCAAGCCGTTCATTCTCGGCAACGGAAGCAATATGCTGATCTGTGACGCCGGACTTAAAACGGTTGTTATAAATATGTGCCGTCCCGAGCCGAAAATCGAGCTTGTTAACGGCGATACGATAGTATGCGACGCAGGCATGAACATGAGCAAGGTTTGCAATTTTGCTCTTGATAATGAGCTGACCGGATTGGAATTCGCATTCGGAATTCCCGGCAGTGCAGGCGGAGCGGCATACATGAACGCCGGCGCATACGGCGGCGAAATGAAAGATGTGCTTGTTGAGTGCCGTCATATTGACCTTGACGGAAATCTCGGCTCGCTCAAAGGCGATGAGCTGGGACTTTCTTACAGAACGAGTGCATATGAGCATAACGGATTTATCATCACAACTCTTGTTATGAAGCTGAAAAAGGGCGATAAAGCGGAAATCAAAGCCAAAATGCAGGAGCTTTTACAGCGCCGCAAGGATAAGCAGCCGCTCGAATTCCCGAGTGCAGGCAGTACCTTTAAGCGTCCGGTTGGTCATTTCGCAGGCGGACTGATTGAAGAATGCGGCCTCAAGGGCTGTTCCGTCGGCGGAGCGCAGGTCAGCGAGAAGCATGCCGGTTTTATCGTAAACAAGGGCGGAGCGACTGCGCAGGACGTTCTTGACCTTATTAAATATGTACAGGATAGGGTTTATGAAGAAAAGGGTATACATCTCGAACCCGAAGTGCGTTTAATTACGGTTGGCTGATCTTTTTCCGTGATACGAACCAAATCCCTCTCGGCATATAATGATATAGCCTTCGAGGAATTTGCTCCGTCTAACGAAAAAATCTCATGCCTTGAATTTATAATGTTCAGACAGCACCCAATCTGCAAAATGCACTGTGAACAATTTTATCACAATCTTTGATTGCGATGAGGTGCGGCAAAGGCATAATCCGTAGGGGGTCGATGACCACATCGACTCAAGGTTAGAAGAAAATAATGTGCTTCCATAAAGTGTAGCAAAGAGAACGTTTTTTAATTGGGAATCACACACTGTTTACACCTCGAAAGGAATGGTATTTTTATGGAATTGTTAATAGTTACAGGAATGTCGGGCGCAGGTAAATCTGCCGTCGTTGACGCCTTGGAGGATCTCGGCTATTTCTGTGCCGATAATCTTCCGCCGGCCATAATTCCTACCATTGCTCAGTTTGTAAACAAGACAGACAATACAAAGAAAATCGCGACGGTTACTGATATCCGTGTCGGCGAAAAAATGTTTAATGAATTTCCGCACGTTCTTCAAACTCTTGAGGAGCAGGGCTATAAATATAAGGTGCTTTTTGTTGATGCTTCCGAGGAGGTTCTTGTCAGGAGATATAAGGAGACGAGGAGAAAGCACCCATTGCTGGACAAATGTGACGGTTCACTCCATGCGGCAATCGCAATGGAGCATGAAAAGCTGCTCAATATCAGAATGAAAGCCGATTATATCATTGATACGTCAAAATCGAGCGTTGCCGAATGTAAGCAGAGAGTCAACGAGCTTTTTCTTGAGAATCCGGACAGCGCATTGAAAATTCGCTGTATGTCCTTCGGCTTCAAATACGGAATTCCCAGCGACGCCGACCTTGTTTTTGATGTTCGCTGCCTGCCAAATCCGTTCTATGTTCCGTCGATGAAGTACAGGACAGGTCTTGAACCCGACGTCAGCGAGTATGTCATGAATTCCGACCATTCGGTCAATGTTCTTAATAAGCTCAACGATCTGATCGATTACATGGTTCCTCTTTATATCGAGGAGGGTAAGAGCCAGCTCGTTATTGCAATCGGCTGTACGGGTGGCA
>CALBHM010000440.1 GCA_937892835.1 uncultured Ruminococcus sp.
CTATAGTTATATTAAACCTCCCCCGTGAAGCATAGATCGGGACTGTCGATCAGGGCTTCACTTCGGATAAGAACCGACGGATTAATAATCCAAATGCACACAAAAAACGGTTGCTATCCGCATTATATCGGCATGTTTTCGCCGACATTTTCATTACGGGAATATTTTACTACCTGCACTACAAAAATGCAATAGTGTGACAAAAATAACAAATTTGTATTTTTTGTCACACCCCCTTTTTGAGCAATTTTGTATAGTTGCACAAATATTGTTTAATTTATTTTGCAATTTTTGTTGTTTATTAATTCCAAATTAGCATCATTTTTAGGGATTTTCATAGGTCTGATTTTTTCTGCCCAAAGCGTTTTTCTTTTTTGCAATAAGAGTAAACATGAATTTTTCTTCGCAGTCCAAAAACGTGCCTTGGCTTCACCTTTTTGCCTTATTATTCTTGGCGCAGACATTAACTTTGTAAATGCCGCTTCTTGCTTTCCTGAGTCAAGAAGCCATCTGTTTTCGTTTTTTATTGTTTTTCTCTTGAGATTTTCCTTTGAATCGCAAGCTCGAAGTCGTTTCACGATTATTTTTGTAACAAAGTACACAAATGATGCGACAATTTTCTACATTTGATTTGAATATAATAATCAAAGACGGCTTGAATTTTACTTTTATTTTTGATACAATATATAATGTATAAAAATAAGATAACCATTGATTATTTCTTTGTTTGTCGAGGTGACGCAATGAAACAGAAAAAAACAAGTGTAAATGACGTTCCGCTTTACCTTTTCCATCAGGGTCAGAACGCAAAGGCTTATGAGTTCCTCGGTTCGCACCGCTCGGGCAAGAACGAAGTCGTGTTCCGTGTGTGGGCACCCCATGCGGCGGCGGTCAGCGTGGTAGGCGATTTCAACGAATGGAATTCGGAAGCCAACCCGATGAAAAAGCTCTCGGACGATGCTGTTTGGGAATGCAAAATTAAAGGGATAAAACAATTTGATAACTATAAATACTGTATAACCACTCAGTCGGGCGAGCTTCGCTACAAAGCCGACCCCTACGGATTCCATGCAGAGACCAGACCCGAGACCGCTTCAAAGTTCTACGACATTGACGGATACAACTGGAAAGATGAAAAATGGATGGCCGACAGGAAATCCGCAAACATCTATGAAAGCCCCGTTAACATCTACGAAGTTCACGCAGGTTCATGGAAGCAGCACGAGGACGGAAATTTTCTTTCCTACCGTCAGTTAGCAAATGAATTGACAAAATACGTCAAGGACATGGGTTATACTCATATAGAGTTGCTTCCGATATGTGAGCATCCGTTTGACGGTTCGTGGGGATATCAGGTAACAGGCTATTTTGCCCCGACATCACGCTACGGCGAACCGAAAGACTTCATGTACTTCGTTGACAAATGTCACAGAGAGGGAATCGGCGTTATCCTTGACTGGGTTCCGGCTCATTTCCCGAAAGATGCACACGGCCTATTTGAATTTGACGGACAGAGCTGTTACGAATATGAGGATATCCGCAAGGGTGAGCATTTGCAGTGGGGCACAAAAATCTTTGACTACGGACGCAACGAAGTCAGAAGCTTCCTTTCCTCATCGGCAATGTTTTGGCTCGAAAAATATCACGTTGACGGACTTCGAGTCGATGCGGTCGCTTCAATGCTTTATCTTGACTATGGCAGGAACGACGGCGAATGGATTGCCAACAAAAACGGTGGCAGAGAAAATCTTGAGGCGGTTCAGTTCTTGCAGAATCTCAATATTTCGATTTTCCGTGAGCATCCGGACGTCATGATGATTGCCGAAGAAAGCACCTCGTGGCCGCTGGTTTCAAAGCCGGTTTGCGACGGCGGACTCGGATTCAATTTTAAATGGAACATGGGTTGGATGAACGACTGCCTGAAATATTTCTCGATGGACGGAATTTACAGAAAGTTTAACCACAACTGCCTGACATTCTCGTTTTTCTACGCTTTTTCGGAGAATTTTGTTCTCCCGATTTCGCATGATGAGGTTGTTCACGGCAAATGCTCCATGATTGGCAAAATGCCGGGCGAATACGATGAAAAATTTGCAGGGCTGAGAGCATTTTACGCATACATGACGGCGCACCCGGGCAAAAAACTTCTTTTCATGGGTCAGGAATTTGCTCAGTTCATTGAGTGGAACTACAAGCAGGGACTTGACTGGCTGCTGCTTGACTATGAAAAGCACGCTCAGATGCAAAGCTACGTCCGTACGCTGAACATGCTATACAAAAAGCACAGTCCGCTTTGGCAGATTGACTACGACTGGGAGGGCTTCAACTGGATAAGCAACGACGACGTTGACAATTCGGTTATCTCTTTCAGAAGAATCGACAAGGATAAAAAAGAAATTATTGCGGTTTGCAATTTCACCAACGTTGAGCGCAACAGCTACAGAATCGGTGTGCCGAGAGCCGGAACTTATAAGGTTCTCCTCAACACAGACGCCGAGGAATTCGGCGGAAGCGGTAAAGGAACCGCAGTTAAAGTTAAAAGTGAAAAAATCCCGATGCACGGCTTTGACAACAGCATAGCTCTTGACCTTGCCGGACTGAGCGTTATATACCTGACGCCGCCGGCAAAGAGAAAAACATCAAAGAAAATTACGACCGATAAGGTCAGCAAATAAAGGAGGAATAGTAATGTCCCGAAAACATGAATGTATCGCAATGCTTCTTGCAGGCGGACAGGGAAGCCGCCTTGGTATTCTGACAAAGAACATTGCAAAACCGGCCGTTCCTTACGGCGGAAAATACCGAATTATTGATTTCCCTCTTTCAAACTGCGTGAATTCCGGCATCTACACTGTCGGTGTTCTGACCCAGTATCAGCCGCTTGAATTGAACGACTACATCGGAAACGGACAGGCATGGGACCTTGACCGTGCCGACGGCGGCGTTCACATTCTCTCCCCCTATCAGCAGATATCGGGCACAGAATGGTACAAGGGTACGGCAAATGCGATTTATCAGAACATTAACTTTATCGACAGATATGACCCCGAGTACGTTCTCGTTCTTTCGGGCGACCATATCTACAAAATGGACTATTCCAAGATGCTTTCTTTTCACAAGGAGAAGAATGCAGACTGCACAATAGCAATGCTTGAGGTTCCTTGGGAGGAGGCTTCACGCTTCGGACTTATGCTCGTCAATGACGATGGCTCGATTGCCGAATTTGAGGAAAAGCCGAAGAATCCACGTTCCAACAAGGCTTCAATGGGTGTTTACGTTTTCTCATGGAAAAAGCTCAGACAATACCTGCTCGACGACGAGGCCAACCCGAACTCAAGCAACGACTTCGGCAAGGACCTTATCCCGGCAATGCATGCCGCACACGAGAGGCTTTTCGCCTACGAATTTGACGGCTATTGGAAAGACGTCGGAACTATCGACAGCCTTTGGGAAGCTAACCTTGACCTGCTCAATCCTAAGGTTGACCTTGACCTGACGGACACAAGCTGGAGAATATACGCAAAAGACCCGATCACAGGTCCGCACTATGTTTCCGATACCGCAAAGGTGCAGAATTCGATGGTTGCCGAGGGCTGCGAAATTGAGGGCGAGGTAGATTTCTCCGTTCTTTTCGCAAACGTTACCGTTGAAGAGGGCGCTGTAGTCAAAGATTCAATCGTAATGCCCGGCAGTGTAATCAAAAAGGGTGCGGTCGTTCAGTATGCGATCGTTGCCGAGAACGTTACCGTTGAGGAAAACGCAAGAGTCGGAAAGAGGCCCGAGGAAATGGAAAATCTTGACGACTGGGGGGTTTCCGTTGTCGGAATGGG
>CALBHM010000441.1 GCA_937892835.1 uncultured Ruminococcus sp.
TGATCATCTTGAATATTTCAAGAACATTGAGAATATTGTCAAATCATTTAATAAATTTGCGAAAATGGCGAATAAGGCGGTTATCTATAACGGTGACGACGCTAACACGCTCAAGGCGATTGCCGATGTCGGCGGAAAAGACATGATAACCTTCGGTCTTGACAAGTCCAATGATTTCTATGCCGAAAATGTCGAAATGGTGAACGCTTTCGCTCACTTTGATGCTTATAAGAATGGCGAGAAAATCGGCAGCGTAAAGCTTAAAGTCCCCGGAAAGCACAATGTTACAAACGCTCTTGCGGCTCTTGCGGCGGCGGACTACTGCGGAATTCCGTTCGATAAGGCGATAGCTTCACTTGAGCAGTTCGGCGGAGCATGCAGAAGATTTGAAATCCTCGCAAAGCTCAATGGTATTACCTTTGCCGACGATTACGCTCATCACCCGACTGAGCTTAGAGTTACGCTCGAAGCGGCAATGCAGATGAAATATAGGAAGGTTTGGGCGGTTTTCCAGCCGTTCACATATTCGAGAACGAAGAAGCTCATGGATGACTTCGCCGAGGTTTTAAAAATCCCCGATGAGTGCGTTATGACAGAGATCATGGGCTCGAGAGAGGTTAACACCGAGGGCGTTTATACCTCGCAGCTTGCCGCAAAAATCCCCGGCAGTGTATGGTTCAACACCTTTGATGAGGTTGCAGATTATGTTCTCGCTCATGCTCAGAGCGGTGATCTTGTTATCACACTCGGCTGCGGCGATATCTACAAGGCCGCAAAGCTTATGATAAAAAGGCTTGAAGAAGCAAATAATTGATCGGCAATGCGATAACAAAATAAAAAGCAACTCCGATGCGGCAGATACCGTGTCGGAGTTGTTGTGTATGATTATGCTTAACTATTCTCCGGAAAAGCCGCAACCTATAAGTGAAAAGTGAAGAAAGACATAGAGAATAGTGAAAAGAACAAAAAGAAAAAGCCGCACTGACATGCGACTTTTCTTTTTGGTGCGAGAGACGGGACTTGGCATATGCTTCGGCTGCGCCTTGCATACTAATGGCTCGCCGACCGTCGCATAGCGACAGTACCCGGCTCGCCGCTCCTCGCTAAAAACAGTCCACCGGACTGTTTTCTTAACGCTCAGACCCTCTCGGGTTCAAGCCCCGATTAAAATAAAAAAGAGCCGCTTTTGCGACTCTTCCTTATTTGGTGCGAGAGACGGGACTTGAACCCGTACGGGATTACCACACGCCCCTCAAACGTGCGCGTCTGCCGATTCCGCCACTCTCGCATTAAATTGTCGTTCCCTCAAGGAACGTTTAATATTATATCAGATTCATTTGCGTTTGTCAACTGTTTTTAAAATAATTTTAGGGTTTTTCAAAATTATTTTAAAAAATCTTCCGACAGCGATTGTGCCGTCGGAAGTATTTTTTATTTTATTGACAAAAACAAGTCTCTGAATCTCACGGCATGGTCGTACGCCAACTTAACATACTGCTCAATGCTCATTCCAAGATACATATCATTGGAATGGCTGCCGCATCTGCCCTTTGAATCAACCTCGAAGGTCAGGCTGCCGTCAAAGCCGCACTTGTGCAACCGTTTGGCAATCCCCTCCCAGTCGGCATAGCCGTCAAATGGGAGCAAATGATAATCGTCGAGAAAAGTCGGATTCTCCGGGTCGGTCATTCCATGGTTGTCGTCAAGGTGGGTCGATATGAGATATTTACCGTACTTGCCGAGCATATCCGAGCCGCCGTTGTAGCAAAGCTCATGTCCCGAATCATAGGTAAAACCGACGTTCTCCAGCTCGCCGA
>CALBHM010000442.1 GCA_937892835.1 uncultured Ruminococcus sp.
ATTATAATTTATTTACCGCTGTCGCCGTAGTTTGAAAGAACTCTTGCGGACGGGTCGTTAACGTCACAGCCCTCCCAGCTCTTGTTTGGCATCCAGAAGTCAACTATCATCTGCGACTGACCCGGATAATACTTTTCAAAAATCTCTCTGTAAAGAAGCGATTCCTTTGTGAACGGCTTTGCATGGCCGTACTTCTCACACTTCTCGGCAAATTCCTCATCCGTATAATAAGTGCTTGCGAACTCCTTGAGGTAATCAACCATTGAATGGCCGACAGCGTCGGAGAAAGCAGCCTTCTCACGGTAAAGAATGTCGTGAGGAAGATAATCGCCCTCGAATGCATGACGAAGAAGATACTTGCCCTTGCCATACTTGTTGAGCTTCTTCTCAGGGTCAACGGACATAACATATTTTACGAAGTCAAGATCGCCGAACGGAACACGGGCTTCAAGACTGTTGACAGAAATACAACGGTCGGCACGAAGAACATCGTACATATGAAGCTCACGGATTCTCTTCTGCGACTCCTTCTGGAACTCCTCGGCAGACGGAGCAAAGTCCGTGTACTTGTAGCCGAAAAGCTCATCGGAAATTTCACCTGTGAGAAGAACTCGGATATCGGTGTTCTCATGAATCCATTTGCAAAGAAGATACATACCCATCGAAGCACGGATTGTCGTTATATCAAACGTGCCGAGAAGATGAATAACATCATCAAGCGAATCGAGAACCTGCTGTTTCGTCATGATGACCTCTGTATGGTCACTGCCGATATAATCGGCAACCTGCTTTGCATACTTGAGGTCGATTGCATCCTCGCTCATACCGATTGCAAAGGTGCGAATCGGCTTATCGCTCTTCTTCTGAGCGATTGCGCATACAAGCGAAGAATCAAGTCCGCCGGAAAGGAGGAAACCAACCTTTGCGTCCGCAACAAGTCTTTTTTCAACGCCTGCAACGAGCTTATCATGAATCTTTGAGCAAATCTCATCAAGAGAATCATAGCTGACCTTATCAACTGCGGCAATATCGCAATAGCAATGGAATTCGCCGCCCTTGTAATAATGTCCCGGAGGGAACGGCATAATGTCCTTGCACATTTCCACAAGGTTCTTAGCCTCGCTTGCAAAAACGATTGTACCCTTTTCGTCATAGCCGTAATAGAGCGGTCTGATACCGATCGGGTCTCTTGCGGCTATGTACTCGCCGGCTTCTGCATCATAGATAATCATTGCAAATTCGGCGTCAAGCATCTTGAACATATCAACGCCGTACTCACGGTACATCGGGAGAATAATCTCGCAGTCCGAGCCGCTTTTGAAAGTATACTTCTTGCTCAGCTCTTCCTTTGTCTTTTCAAAGCCGTAAAGCTCGCCATTGCATATTGCGTAGCTGCCGTCAAGCTCAAACGGCTGCATTCCATCGGGAGTTAATCCCATAATAGAAAGACGGTGAAAGCCTAAAAGACCCTTGCCCGTATCAACGATACGGCTGTCATCGGGGCCTCTGGATACCGTCTTGTCAAAACCTTTTTTAAATCTCTCAAAATCGTCACAGCTGTCGCAGTAACCCATAATTGAACACATAATAAAATCCTCCGTGAATTTTTTTCAGCATAGAATAGGGCAGGTGCCGTAACCCGCTGTGCCACCTATTTTTGTTCTTTGGGGTCTCTGTCAAGACCCTGTCAGTTTAACGGTTGACCTCCGTCTCACCTACTCAATAATCTTTCGGATCGAAGCTCGTCGGATGTTATTCGTGCAGCTTCCGCTGTGCGGCTTCCACCGTTCCGCACTCTCTGAGAGTGAACCTCTGCATTACTTCTTCCGACTCAAACGCCTTTAGCATTATCGTCTTTATATTTTCTTATCAATCGTCGTCTTGGTATCTGTTTGCCCCCTCTGCGTTAAAGAGGGGACAAGATACCGAGAAAGGATAAATCAATAAGGAGTTGTTTATTTTACGCCGAAAAGGAGATCGCCGTAGGTCGGGAACGGCCAGTAGCTCTCTGCCGTAATCGTCTCTGCTTCATCGCATGCAATACGAAGAACGGACATCTTCGGAAGAACATCATCACGAATAGCCTCGGAAGCCTCGGTGATATCCTTGATTGTGTTGTACTTAACCAGTGCAACCTCAAGATCTTTAGTTGCCGCATCCATTTCGTCAACAAGAACAGAAAGCTTCTTGAGCATATCCTCCTCATACTTTACGGAAATTCCGGCAACGGAATTCTTCTTTGCGCTGTAAGCCGTAGCAATATCGGAAACATACTTTTCAACGGCCGGAATAATTTCTTTCCTTGCCATGTCAACCATTGTGTTGCCTTCGATGTTGACCGTCTTGCAGTAGTTTTCAAGAGTAATTTCGTAACGTGATACGATCTCGGCAGGTGAGAAAATCTTGTGAGCCGTAAGCATATCGACGTTCTTCTTCTCGAGCAAGGTCGGAAGTGCATCGGGAGTTGTGCGAAGATTAAGAAGACCTCTCTTCTCCGTAGCTTCCTTGATCCATGCATCGTCATAACCGTTGCCGTTGAAGATGATTCTCTTGTGATCCTTGATAGTTCTCTTGATAAGAGCGTGGAGTGCTGTGTTGAAGTCCTCAGCTCCCTCAAGTTCGTCAGCAAACTGCTTGAGCGATTCAGCAACTGCTGCGTTGAGGTGAATGTTTGCG
>CALBHM010000443.1 GCA_937892835.1 uncultured Ruminococcus sp.
TTCCAAGCCTTCATCTTGCCGCCATTCTACGCCCTCTGCTCAGAAAAGTCAATGGACTCTCAGTCAAGTGACGCACCTGCGTCGTTTCAGACCAAAATTCCTTTGATATAATAAAGCTGTATATAAGCATCCGCCGCAGCAAGCGTTATACTCAAAGCTGCTGTTATTTTTTTCGTTATCTCAATTCGATAATTATCCGAAAAATTTTTCAACTTTTTTCAGAAAAACACTTGATTTTATCGAGATAATAGTATATAATATTCAAGCGTTGTCGGGGTGTAGCGCAGATGGTAGCGTGCTTGGTTCGGGACCAAGAGGCCGTGGGTTCAAATCCCGCCACTCCGACCACTTATTAAAAGTCTTATTTATCAATGAAAACGTTGATAAATAGGGCTTTTTTCTTGTTTTTGACTTCTTTATTCCTCTTAATTTTACCGCAAATTACCTCTAAAAATGCAAGTCATATTTATAACGCTCAATTAATCAGCTTAATATAAATACAACGTCCCGGCTTATGATAGTTTCATTTTACCATAAACCGGGACATATTTATTATTCAAACTGATTTAATCTTTGTTTTAAAAATTCGTTTCACGTCATATTAAAATGAAAAATATTTCTCCCTCATCTTCTTCATTCTTCCGTTCATGAGATTGAGCATGGCAAGAGCTGCCTGCTTTTCTTCATTGGTACCGTAGATTGCCTGCTTCATCATTCTGCCCTCTTCAAAGCATGCATCATCGTGAATCGGGAAATAATTTTTGAGCAGGAAACAACCGTAACGAACATATCGCATTTCGCCTACAAGGCGGAACTCCTTGCTGATTGTATCAACGGCCACACTCCTGAAATTTTTGATTGAATCAATTATCGCTTTGCGCTCATTCTCCGGAGAATAAACGATTGTAGAGCAGATATAAGCATTCCTGTTTTCAGGCGTGCAATTATGGCTGTCCGTGCTGCCGACGACAGGGTATTTATATCCCCTCGCCTTATCTTCATAATATCTGACCGTCTGATACCCGTTCTGCTCAAAATAATTTTCGCCGCCGAGCACCTCAAAAGCATCGAAAATTTTATTCTCAACAAGCCAATCATTGAGCGCATCAGAATCATGGAAAGTGTTACCCGTTATCCAAGTCGGATGGACAAAAATTGCAAGTCCGTTCGCTTTTCTTATCTCATCATAAATCCATTTGAGCGTTGAAGCTACAAGCGGATCAACATTATCGGGAACATCGAAATCCTTTGCAAGCTCGGTCATTTTATCCTCAAACTCTTCACGAGTCATAACCTCGGGGCAATCGTCACGTGTAGCACGAACCTTTTTGTCCTTGCCGACTTCTTCAACCGCTTCATCCTCAACAAGGGAATTAATGCTGTATTCGCCGCCGAAATTAATCGTGTGCGGGCAAACTCTGAATCCCTTTATCGGCGGCAGGTGAACCTCCTCACCCATAACCAAATTCATTTCTGTCGGAATATTTTTAAATTGCTCAATCGCATAAAGCGACGGATAATAACGTCTGTGGTCGGTTATCGAAAGAAAATCATAGCCGTGTGCTCGATAGCTTGCAACAACATTCGCCGGGTCATGGGCACCGTCGGAATAGTTTGTATGCATATGCAAATCACCGATAAACGGATAAACGTCAACCAAGTCGCCCTCAACAGCGTAGACAGCAAAATCAATTACATCCTTTTCCTCGTTAAAAAATCTGATTCTATATTCACCCTCATAGGGAAGCGTAACCTTTATATCGATTCCGACCTCGGTTGCCGTGACAGGAATTCTGCGACGATAACCTGTTGAGGGATATTGATCCTCCGAGCCGCCATGAAGCCATGTCAAAACAGCGGTGTATTCATTACCCGGAGTAAAGAATAATCTGTCACCAAACGGCTGAATATGTACGGTTTTTTCCTTGCCTGCCGTCATTACCTTTGGAAATATATCAAAAGTCCACAGCTCATGTCTTCTCTCAAATGCCATTATAAACGCTCCTTTAAAAAATAACGGCGGCACTTTAACCGCCGTTTAATTTATGCCTTGATTGTTGCCAAAGTATAGCCGTCCTCATCAACATAAACAGTCATGACTTTTTCGCTCGTTGTCTTTTCACCTGTCACAGTGTCCATCGAGAATGTAACTTTCCAAATTCCCTGCGTACGGTCAAAAGCAAAATTAATTTTATTGAATTTATCGCTGACCTCTTTCTTTGCAATATCAAGAACAGCGGATTTCGTGTTGACCTTACCGACGGCGTTGCTCTCGCTTGTAACAAAGCCCTCAGTCTTAGCGTTGGGATTTTTCTTAATTTCTTCCTCGTCGTCGTTATACTTAAATGTCAAGACCTCTTCAACAAGAGTATAGCCGTTTTTCTTGTCAACGGTTGTCTGCTTGCCGAGGTCGCCCTCTTTTTTACCACAGGCAAAAAACGTCATTGAAATAACGACAGCCAGCAAAGCAGCAATTAATTTTTTCATAAAATCATCCCCTGTAGTTCTTATATTCTCCGCTGAGTATCTTCTGCCACCATTCACGGTTATTGAGATACCAATCGATTGTTTTCTGAATGCCGTCATTGAACAGAGTCTCCGGCGTCCAGCCAAGCTCGGCATGAATCTTTGCCGGGTCAATCGCATATCTCATGTCATGACCGGGGCGATCCTTAACGTATGTGATAAGGCTTTCGTCCTTGCCGACGGCTTTAAGAATCGTTTTAACAACATCAATATTTGCTTTCTCGTTATGGCCTCCGATATTATAAACCTCGCCGACTTTTCCGTTCTCGAGAATCATGTCAATAGCCTTGCAATGGTCATCAACATAAAGCCAATCACGAACATTCAGTCCCTCGCCGTATACAGGAAGCTTTTCGTCCGCAAGAGCCTTTGAAATCATGAGCGGAATAAGCTTCTCGGGGAACTGATAAGGTCCGTAGTTGTTGGAACAGCGTGAAATTGTCGCAGGGGTGCCGAATGTGCGATGATAGGCCATTACGAGCAGGTCAGCCGATGCTTTACTTGCCGAATACGGCGACGAAGTATGAATCGGCGTTGTCTCGGTGAAAAAAAGGTCGGGGCGGTCAAGCGGAAGATCGCCGTAAACCTCGTCTGTCGAGACCTGATGATAACGTGGAATATCAAACTTGTTGCAGGCATCGAGCAATACCTGAGTGCCGAGAATGTTGGTCTTGAGAAAAACCTCCGGATTTTCTATTGAACGGTCAACGTGGCTCTCGGCCGCAAAGTTAACTATAGCGTCAAACTTCTCCTCATTGCAGAGCGCAAAAACCGTCTTTCTGTCGGTTATGTCGCCGAGAACAAAACGGAAATTACCCTTGCGAGCTTCATCAAGCGTATAGAGATTGCCGGCATAGGTCAAAGCGTCAATACACACCAATCTGATGCAAACCAAACGGTAGTCCGGGTGCTTGCGCTGCATATAATAAATGAAATTGCTGCCGATAAAACCGGCACCGCCTGTAACAAGAATATTCTTCATATTATTAAATCTCCTTTGGAAATTGTTGTGAATATTATACACTATTAATTATAAAAAGAAAAGCCTTTTCCCGATTTTGAAACGTGAAAAGGCACTTTTTTATTCTTTTGTGCTTTCAGAATCGTTATCCTTCTCAACCTTGGCTTTAAGAAAATAACCGACCGCCGCACCTGCAAGTGCACCGACAATCATATTGACAAAAATATTTACGTCCGTCACAAGCGAGAGTAAAGCACCCACACCTATACCGAGAATAAGAAAAATCAAGACAAAATATCTGCTCATTTAAGCTGCCGCCTTTCCGAATATATTCTTCACCGTTGTGACGATAACCTCAAGCGTATTCATATGCACGGTGACCTTAACCTTCTCCGAATCAATCAGCTTACCGTCGTTCGCACGAAGCTCAGCGGTAACGATTGCTTCACCGTCGCCTTTCGCCGTAATGAATCCGTCCTTATCAACGGAAACTATTCCGTCGGAATCCGATTTCCATGTAAGCGTACCGAGTGATTCATCATATTCGGCAACGATTCTCGCATTCGCCTTATAGCGCAGATCTATTTTATTAAAAGAAACCTTTAAGGGTTTCTCGGTCTCGCCGTTTATCTTGAGCATATCGTTTTGATTTATCGAGCGCATCCACGAAAGCGTTACATACGGCTGATGAACATTCAGAACGGTGTTAAGCTGCCCGAGCAGAGCTTTAACGTCAGAGCGGTTATCCTTTGCAAATTCAAGCAAAGCTATGATAACGTCAATAATACCCTGGATCTGCTTTTGATTAAGATTTTGGCTTGCGTCGCTTTCCGCAATTTGAGAAGCAATATATGAGCGGAATCCGTCGCTCCTGATCGTGTCCATATTGGTCGGGATAATTCCGAGTGCAACAGCTGACAGAATTACGCCGAGGGTTTTCAATGCGTTGCCTGCATTGAGCTTTTTACCTATATATTGACCTGCGATAAACACAAGGCCGTCCTCATATTTCTCGGCATAGTTCTCCTGACTTACAAAAATTTCATTTGCCAGCTTTGACATCAGAGAATCAAACATTGCGCCTATCGAGCGTGAGTCCTCTTCACTATAGAAATTCGAGCTTGATTTCTTTCCCGTGTCATCCATCAGTGTGTCGAACGTCTTGCAAACATTTTCATAATAATCCGAATAGTTTGCGCTGTTTTCCGCTGACGGCAAATAATACTCCAAGCCGTAGTGAGTGAAGCCCCAGTCCTTCATAACAAACTTCGGAACATAGTCATTCGGGTTCATTATGTTTACAATATTACCGTAAATCGAATCATCAACGCCGCTCTTTTTTGTGCACTGCGGTGCTTCAAAGGTATAAACATAAATGTCATTTTTGGCAATACCGGCAGTCTTTATACTGTCGGCATTTTTAAGGCTTTTCACATAGCTTCCGTCATCAAGCTCTCCGCC
>CALBHM010000444.1 GCA_937892835.1 uncultured Ruminococcus sp.
TGTAAAACCCGAGAGCATCAAGCCAGGACGGTTAATTTCCAACGAGGAAACAAGAATCTCAGCCGGGTCAACGGGTGTGTATTCGATATCAAATCCGATGACCTCTATTATCTTTTTAAGTGATATGGTATATTTAGCCGCCATAAGACCACTCCGTAAAGCATATTTGTTCCATACATGGTTTATTATACAATATTTCTTGTAATCTTCCAATAGTTTTTTCAAATTTTTTAAAGAAAAAACGCCGGAAAGCTCCGACGTTTAAGTTTTTATTCAATTATCCCATATGCAAGTCGTAAAAAATAAAATCAATTATTCCGTTGAGCCAGCTGTTAAGAGTAATCCAAACGTTGCCGAAATCAAAAGAAACCAGCAACACCAGACCCAGCGAAATAATCAAATACGGAATAAATATCCATCTGTATTTTCTCAGGAGCATCAGCGTGTGCCATGCGAAGAAAAGGAACACAGCCAGAACGACCGAAAGCGTTCCGATTTTTACCGGCAGCGGAATTTTATGAGGATGAAGCTCCACAGCAAAAACAATGTCAACGAGCAAAAGTGCAACAATAAAAATAAATGAACAGACTATACCGATGAAATACGACAAGCGTTTATTATACTTATATTTAAACTGTGCCTTATCCGGCACTGCCTTTGTGTAATGATCCTTGCTTCCCTTGCTTTGCAAAACGGTTTGATTTTCTTCCTTCTTCTCAAACCTGCTGCAAATTCTTTCCTGAATCATTATATTGTGGTGATAAAGCTTACAATAACCCTTTTCACCCAGTCCGTCCGAAAAATATTTGCAATTTACGCAAGAATTTTTCTTTTCCTCTGCCATTACTTCACTTCCGTTTTTTCTGCTGTGTTCATGGTATCATATCTTACACGCTTTGTCAAATTTTTAATGCAATTTCATCACAATATATATGTTATTTAGACAAAATAAGACACATTTTGTGTTATTTTACCCCAATCTCATATTGCAAATTTGTCAAATTGGCCTTTTTGCCATATTTCTCATCCTGATTTATAAATTGGTTTTTTCGTCGTCACACTCGATATTCACGGCATCATTTTCGGCTTTTTCCGGATTTTTTCCGTGGCATTCACGGTACATTTTCAGATAATAATTCTTTTCGCAGTATGAATCAAAAAAAGCCCTGACTATATAAGTACAAAAAATAGCTTTCGTCAGGTCAATCACAGCTCCGCCAAGCGTTTCGGCGATCTCGCTCCTGCCAAATGCGGCAAGAACATAGCTCGTCGAAATCCATATCAGACAAAACACAAGAATTACCGAAGTCCATTTCTTTGTATAGTTAAACATGCTGAATTTCTTCTTCAATTTGCCCATTAAACCACTCCGATTTTATTGCAAAATTTTACCGAATTAAATTTCTGCTGGCTTTAAAAATCAAGAAATTTACGTTACGTTTCAGCCTCCCCTTGGTTGACTCAAGGGGAGGTGTCGCCTGAGCGACGGAGGGGATAAAGATTAAGTCTGCTAAGACTCCACTCCCTCAGTCAGCTACGCCGCCAGCTCCCCTACAGGGGCGCCGAGAATAGATTTCTTCTAACCTTTGTCTCATATAACTCCCTATATAATATACGGGGAAAAGCAATAAAAAATGACGGAAACCGATGAACGATTTCCGCCGTTATTATTTCAAAAATCAGTCAAGCTTTACCTTGTATGTCCAGCCCATATCATCCTCAACATGACCTGTCTGCATACCGTAAAGCGTGTCATAAAGCTTCTGAGCGATAGGGCCTACGTTGCCGTCGGCAACCTTGTAATCCGAACCCATGTAGTAGAGAGTACCAATCGGAGAGATAACTGCAGCTGTACCGCTTGCGAATACCTCCTTGAGTGTGCCTGCCTTTGAAGCGGCGCATACATCGTCGATTGAAAGACGTCTCTCGGAAACCTTTACGCCCCACTTCTTGAGAAGCTCAATAACGGATTTTCTTGTGATACCGGGAAGAATCGTACCCATAAGCGGAGCTGTGATAACCTCGTCGCCGATTACGAAGAATGCATTTGAAGTACCGATCTCCTCAACATACTTATGCTCTGCGGCATCAAGCCAAAGAACGTCCTTACAGTCATGCTCCATAGCCTTTGCCGAAGCCTTCATACCGCCGGCATAGTTACCGCCGCACTTTGCAAAGCCTGTACCGCCGACAGCAGCACGAATGAACTCGTCCTCAACATAAATTCTTGTTGTGTGAAGTCCGCCGTCGTTTGCGGCATAGTAAGAACCAACCGGACAAAGAATGATAATAAAGCGATAATGCTTTGCCGGAAGAACGCTGAACGAAACCTCATCGCCGAAGATGAACGGTCTGATATAAAGAGCTGTGCCCGGCTCTGAGGGAACCCAGTCACGGTCAACAGAGATAAGCTGGTTGATAGCGTCAAAGAAGATATCCTTTTCCATATGAGGGATACACATACGGTCATTGGTTCTGTTCATACGCTCAAAGTTCTGATCGGGTCTGAAAAGCTGAATATCGCCTGACGGAGTTTTATATGCCTTCATGCCCTCAAACATCATCTGAGCATAGTGGAGCACGCATGATGCAGGCATATAAAACTCCGTCAGGCGATATTCAGCTTTTCAGAC
>CALBHM010000445.1 GCA_937892835.1 uncultured Ruminococcus sp.
TCGAAAATACTGACATCATTTCGGAAATGGCTCCCTGTCCGCAATGCGGAGAAGTGCCGATAACGTCTTATGCTTGCGGAGAATATTTTGTTTTCAGTATTTCTGATTCAACAGGTGCTTGCTTCTGCAGCCGCTTTACGGAAATGCACGCATCAAAAAAGTCAGAAGTTAAGGCGTGGAACAAAGCAGTGAGTAAATATCTGAGGAGCAGCGAAGATGATCGTTGAAAACTGTAAACTCTACTATCAGTCATAGGAAAGAAATCAAATTTCTGCCGATCGTGTTCAGCATCTTCCGGATACTGCAACTTTCAGAGTTGACGCCAATCGTTCCCTTGACACCAGCGTCACATTTTCTATTCAAGCCGAAATCTTGTTGAATGAGGGGTATTTTATTCAAGATTTTTTCTTAACTACTCTTGAAGTGGAACACCAATTCCACGAACAGTGTCGCCGAGATCTGCACAGATGGTTTCGGGAAAACGAGCCGTTCATCAATGATCTTGCAGAAGATATAGCTACGGCAAGTCGAACGAATTTTAGAATTTTTAGGAGGTAACAGCATGGGCTTAAAACAGCAGCCGAAATGTAAAGACAAGACCTGTCGCTTCTGCAATGGCAAGTATTGCACGATACTCAAACAGAAGCCTGATGTGTGCAGATTTTATAAAGTAAAGGAGGAAAAACAATGCCAATAAAATGGACTAAGGGTGACATAAAACCGCCCAAAGACGGAAACTATTACTTAATTCGTAAACGTAAGGATTACATAACAATCGACGTTGACTATTACTACCATTCATACAACAATTGGGAAAGGTTCGGCAAAAACGAGGGCTGGCAAATTCTCTGCTGGGCGAAGTTTGTTAACCCGGACGTTCCCGAAGAACTGAAAAACAAAATAAATTGTTGGTTTGGGGGTGATCCAGAATGACAGATGTAAAACAATGCCCGTTCTGCGGCGGAGAGGTATATTACAGATTAACAACAAGTGGAGTAATGTTTTTTAACTGTATCCATTGTAATGCGTCAATAACATTCTCTCGTGCCGGTGAGGAAATGTCACCGGAAGAAGCAAAAAAGAGGTTTAACTGTCGGATAGTAAACAAGATAACTGTTGAGGAGGTGAATTAAATGATAATAACGTGTCCAAAATGCGGACAGGCTTTGATGAACGAGGATGATCGAGCTTTGACTGACGCCGAAGCTGCTGAGCTTGCTTTGCAAACATGTAAATGCCCAGCAGCTCGAGCTTGGCGAAGTAAAGAAAAGCAGATTGATGAAGCTTGTTTTAACATTGAGTCGCTTTGCGTTGCGAATGCACGGGAACTCGGAATGACGGAAATCGAGAATGATGAAATAATCGACATTCTCAAAAAAACAGCTCGCTTGATCACTGATGCAAAAGTCTTTGATCTGACGGTTACGACTGTCGGTCACGGTAAGGTTAAAATCAGTAAATCGGGCAAAGGCTCAATTTCCGTCAAGCGCACTGTCGGTCATACGGAAGAATTAAAAGCAAACGAAAAATATTAAGGAGAGTATTATTTATGAAAAAACATTTTAGAAAATGTATCGCTGTAATTTTAGCGATTGTACTTTTGGGCGTTCTGCTTTCGGGTTGCACAGAGGCGGAGCGTGTAAATCACAATCTTAGCAGACAGGCAAATTATTTTGACTGCGAACGCAGGGTGACGGTTTACAACGCCCGAACTGATAAGGTTATCCTTTATATAGAGGGATACATCGACATTTCAAACAATACAACTAACGAGCTTGTTGTTACCGCCAAAACGTCAAAAGATACATATAAAAAGAACTATGTCTATCTTAATGACTACACCTTATATGTAGTCGAGGATATCGGCGGCACACATACTGATCCATATCATTATAAAGTATATTTTGACACAAACGTTATTCCGAGCGTTGAAGTTAAGTAAGGAGGCGTTACAATGGGCATCACAGAAATTTTGACACTTATTTTTGTTGTTTTGAAAGCGTTTAAGGTTATTGGCTTTACATGGGTTCAATGCTTTATTCCCGAGATGATTGCAGGTGCTTTCTATATTATAATATTGATTCTTTATATAATAAAAAGCCATCGCATTAAGAAAACGATTGAAAAAAAGTTTAATAATTTTAACCATATCTAAATTAACAAACTTATCCCTCGGCGCTAAAAAATAACGGACTGAAAAGTCCGTAAAGAGAAAGTATTGTGTACTAAGTTATTGACAACGTGAAAGGAGGAGAAAATGTGCGAAAGCTCAACCGTGAGAGCATACATAGGTCGGGTGACTATATGGAAGTCGATATTTTCCCGGTTCGAAAGCCGACAAGCCGACGTTCGGCAAAAGCGAAGCCGACAAGACCGGTTCAGCAGAAGCTCAACGAGCGGAATGCGGCTCGTAGGCTCACTTGGTTGCTTCAAGAAAATTTTGGCTCAAATGATTATCTGTGCGAACTTTCCTATCCGGCGGATTTTCCATATGATAAAGCACTTGAAGGCAGAGAATTCGCATGTTTTCTCCGGAATATCAAAAATGCTTACAAAAAAGAGAACAAAGAAGTTAAATATATCCACAACACCGAGCTTGGAAAAGAAAATGGACGGCCGCATTATCATCTTGTGATTTCCGGAGGAATTGACAAAAAAATCATAGAAGAAAAATGGAATAAAAGATTTAACGTTGGCGAAAAAACAAATCTAATTCATATGTCGCACCTTCGCTTCACAAAAACAGGCCTTGCCGGAACAGCTTTCTATCTGACGAAAGATCCGATCCTCTGTTATCGCTCATATTGTTGCTCAAAAAATCTTAAACAACCGAGAGAAAGTCAGCGTGACGGACGCATCAGTGGACGGAAGCTCCAAGAACTGAGAAACGACAAACATAACGCCCGAATTTTTGAAGAATTATATCCCGGCTATGTGTTTGTAGACGCTGATCCTCGTATAGATTTAGTCAATATCAACGAATACGGCGAAGCCGAAAAAATTGATTTTCCCTACATAACGATTCGGCTCTACAGGAACGACACCAAATACATCTTACGAGATCAAGAATATGCATAAGGAGTGAGTCAATGAGCAATAAAACACACAATCAAATACCGATTCCGACGGAAGCTCAGGAGCAGGAAGCACTGTTCCGATGGGCTGATTTCGCCGTGGGTAAATATCCCGAAATCAAGTTTTTATATCATATCTCGAACGAGGGTAAACGCAGCGTTTATAACGGTGCCGCTATGCGACGTCAGGGTTTGAAAAAAGGTGTACCTGATCTTTGCTTACCTGTATCATCGGGTAAATATCACGCTTTATATATCGAGATGAAGCGAAAAGGTGAAAAGCCGAGCTTGCAACAGCTAAATTGGCTTGACAATCTTAACCTCTTCGGAAACCGTGCCGTCTGGTGCCAAGGCTGGGAAGAAGCAGCTAAAGAAATTGAAAGATACTTGAGGGGTGAATGAATAAATGAGTTTGGATAAGGCAATAGAACATGGCAAAGAAAAGAGAAAGAAATATCAAGGTGCAAAAGCAATAGACTCCACTTGCCGCAATCACGGTTCTTGCACATGGTGTAAAGGAAACAGACTACACAAGTTTAGGAGAAAAGAGCCAATAAGCGTTGATGAGGTGGATAAGAAATGACAGATGAATACGCAATAGAAACAATTAAAATTGCCATATCAATGGCAGAATGGAACCATTCACTTGATTACACGGTAGCTTTTGAGAAAGCTATCAAAGCCCTCGAAAAGCAGATGCCAAAAAAGCTTATGATGTCGATACAGAATGTAAGACTTTTGACTGTCCTGAGTGTTTATCAAAACTCTATGCAGACGAGGATGTGCGAAATTGCGGTTATTGTTGTGTTTGTGGACAGGCTATGAATTGGGGGATATAACGTGACGAACGAAAAAATTATAGAATCTTTGGAGTGCTGCAGCCGCGCTAATTGCGACGATTGCCCGGCAAGAAAAGGCTTGAATAGAAGATGTGTTCAAGATTTATGCCGGGACGTTTTGCATTTAATCAACAGTCAGCAAGCGGAAATTGAATCCATAAAGACTAAAAGAGATATGGTGTTTAAGTTTTCAGAAGAACAAATGAACGAGCTTGAAGAGCAAATTTTAAAATCCGTAGAACTTGATGTTGAAGGAATTAAGCGTGAAGCGTATGAACAACTCGTAAATAAGATTAAGGCTACAAGTCCAGAGGCTTTATTAAAAATTATCACCGATTTGACAAACGAGTAGAAAGGAGCCGCTATTATGCAGAATAAATACAAACTTCCCGACTACCTCAGATTGAATGCTTTGGCTATTGTCAAAAGTTATAAGTCGTACAAAAAAGAAGTCAATGACGAAGAAAACAGAATATTTTCGTTTGGCAGCGCAAATTATGAAACAGTCGGGCAAGAGCGTGTTTATCTGCCGAGCGGAAAGGGCGGAAAAAGCTCGCCGACCGAGGATCAAGCAATGCAGCTTGAAAAGTTACATACAAGCTACCCGTATAAATGTGTACAGGCCGTTGATGATGCACTTAACACTGTGCTTAAAAATTACGCTCACATACATTCCGAGAAGATAAGAGCCGCGCTTATACGTTCGTGCGAATGCGGCAAAACGTTTAATTTTACCTATTCGGGCATTGATGGATTGAGTCGAGCGTCTTTTTACCGCTTAAAAAATCATTTTTTATATCAAATTTGTAAAAAAATGCGCTTTTTTTAATAAAGTTGAGACGGTAGACGTCAAAAAATGGTGTAGAATAGTAATGTAAGAAAATATCTTGAAGCTGTCGCTTGATGCGGCGGCTTTTTGTTTTGGTGAATAACATGAAATCTCTCTCCGAGCTTGCCGAAGAATACCTCGCACAAGCGAACCATTTGAAAGCTGAATTAGAAAAGATTCCGAAACGCACGGATGACTATAAGCTCAAATATAAACGCACAATGTATGAGGATATGTACGCCGATGCAATGTGTTGTTATAACCAGCTCAAGGCTTACTATGACAAGTGATTTTGATTGGAGGTTTACCAACCATGGTGTTAAAGGCTTGTGCAAGATGCGGCAACCTTATTCCGTACGGATCGACCTATTGCAAGACGTGTGCTCCGATCGTCGAAGCGGAGAGAGAAGCTCGGTTGTCCGAACGTAAAAAAGAAAGCAATCGTCTATACAATAAAAGCAGAGATCCAAAGTATGTCAGATTTTACAACAGCGCACAGTGGAAGGCACTGTCGGCAAAGAGGTTGCAGGACGATGGATATCGGTGCGCTTTTTGCGGTGGAATTGCAACTGAGGTTGACCACATCATTCCGATAAAAACTCCCGAAGGCTGGGAGAAACGTTTCGACTATAACAACACTCGGAGCTTATGCCATCGATGCCATGACAAGCGACATAACAGATTCCAGTCGAGAGGCAGAGCGGCAGCTCGAAAGAGATAAGACCATATATATTTGACCGCTGCCTCGGCGGTTACAATAACTCTTTTATATGCAAATTATGACGCAAAAAAATCAAACAAAATTTCAAATCAAAAATATCCGCATGGGTAGGGGTGGTTTAAATTCTACAGGGCCTTTTGGAGAGAACGGTGCAACAAGGGGTCTTTGCAGAAAAAACTCCCCACGGAAAATCTAAGGAGGAAAGTCAATGCTGAATGTGTGTTTTAACAGTTACGGAAAGTACACCGTGAACTATCTTTATCAGTGGGACAAGAACCAAATTATTGAAATAACCGGGCTTAATCTCAGCAAAGTTCCGGAGATCCATTTTGCCAATAAAACTATGGATAAAGCTATCGCAAGACAAGCGACCATGTCCGACGGAGTAATACAAGCGAATATCCCGAACTCGCTGCTGCAGGCTCCGTTTTCCGTCATCGCTTATGTCGGTATCTATGAGGGTGAGCAGTTTAAAACCATCGAAACAATAAAAATACCGATTGTGCCAAGAGTTCGCCCGACGGACTATGTGCTTGAAAAAACTGATGACGAGGTTTACTCTTTTGACGCTCTGGAAAATGCGCTTGCTAACATGGTTACTCAGCAGAATTTTGACCGTACTGTTGCAAGTTTGGCAGAAACTGTCGAGTCGAATAAGACCGCAACTGACTCGCAAATTGCCAACATCGTTGCACACAACAACGACACCGAGGGCAACGCAGAACTGATTGACATCCGTACAGGCTCTGACGGCACGGTCTATGATAGTGCCGGAGAGGCTGTACGGAGACAGATAAAACAGATGTCGGAGGAAATTGATCGAGTAAGCAATGTAAAAGAGAAATTTAGCGGGGTGTATGATAAAGTTTGGGTTAACAGCGGAACGCTACAAGCAAACAATGAATCAAAATCAGCGATTGTCAAAATGGCTGCCGGTGCAAAATATGAAATAAAAGCAATCGGTACATTTAATCGCTTCCGGATTTATGTTGCCGACAGTGTTGCAGAAGGTACAATGCCTGTAGAGCTATACAAAAAAACGCCGGGGAAATACGAAGAATACAAATTTTTTAACACTGAGCCATACAAAACTCTTATTGTTTTCTTGGATTACAACAGCGAAAATTTTGACTGTGATTTATCAATCATTGAAACTCTTGACAGTAAGACGTTTAACGTTAACGGCATCCCAATTTTTACAAAAGAGTCGGGGCAAGAAGCAATAAACGACTCTATAAAGGACGCAATCCCATTTTGGCGGGGTTTAGGACAAATTTCGAACTATGGAGCAAACAATAGCTCAAAAACATTAGTTTACGACGATCTATACAAAGGCTGCATTATTAAGGTAGATAAAGGAGAAAAATACACGCTAATAGTGAAGGGAAATCACAACAGATTCATCGTTTCCGGCGTCATAGGAATAATCGACATTGGTGCAACAACGGAGCTGATTAAAGCGAATGAATCTACCACAACTACCGACCAGACGGAAACATTTATCTACGAAAATACCATTTATGACTATCTTGTCATAAATGTAGCTTACGCGTTGAAAGACTTTTCAGCAACCGTAGAAATTCTCCGAGGGGAAAAACATGAAATTAACGGTGTTGAGTTCGTTCCCAAAAATGAGCTTTACACCAAGCAAGAGATTGATGCACTTGATTTTAAGTACTTTTATTCAGGCGTGAACAATCTTTTTGATCTTAATACAGCGAAAACGGGAATCTCTATTGATCCTGCAAGTGGCGGGGAAGTTGCCATTGAAAATTGCAACTCGTCAGACTACATCTCTGTAGAAGCCGGGAAAAATTATGTGTTTTCGACAAGACACACAATAGCTTTTTACGATGATAAAAAAGATTTTGTCTCGGGAATCACAAGCAAAGATACGACTAATCCAATAACAATACCAGAAAACGTTTGTTATTTGAGATTTGCGTATTTAAACACATCCTCTTCATTGCCGCAAATAAACAAAGGCACTAAATTGCTGGACTATGACGACGGAGGTCCTAAGCTTAATTCCAAATATTTACCGGACATAGCAAAGAAGAAATATAAACTCGAATATGAAACGATAAAATTGTCAAGCGGATTGAATGCAAAACCACACAATTTAGCACTAATTTCCATCAAAAGTATCTACGGGTCAAATCCGGAATACGAAGCATTTTTATTTTTTGATGCCGCAACAAACAGGTTATATATTGCAGATAGCACCGTAGGCAACATCGAGTACCTTTGCGACTGGAACCTTGAGCTGTCGAACAACGTAAGCTGTTTTGAGTATTTGACAACCATTACAGCGGACGGAGATATTATCTTTCTCAGAAAATACTTGCGCGAAAATCCCATCATATATCCGCACACGAATTATCAAAATCCCACAAGGATTGATTTTGGTGACAATTTGAAGCCATACGGCTTTTTGACAAGCGTATCGATTGTTCACTTTTCGGACGGATCTTTTGTTTTTGGCGATTACACAAATCACAAACTTATTGACGAGCAAAATAACGACCCTCGGTGCATTTGGCGTGTAACAAAGCCATATACAGATTTTGAAAACTGGAAAGTCGTACATCGTTTTAAACATGTCTATTTTACAAGTCCGGAATCGGATGAACCCGATAATGAAATTGGACATATACACACTGTTGCATATGATTTTTATGCGGACACGTTGTATTGTACAACCGGAGACATTGATCGTCATTGCAGGGTTTATAAGTCAAAAGATAAGGGTATAACGTGGGAACATGTTGTTACAGGAGGTCAAAAATTCCGCTCGGTCGGATTGTCTTTTAGAAAAGATGCTTGTTATTACGGCACCGACTCTTTTTATTATCAGCATGAGCTTTACAAAGCGGAACGTGGGGATGATGGAGAAGTCGACTTCACGAACATCAAAAGAGTTTGTTCTCTCGAACCGATTAACAGAAATGGTTCTCAGGCAACTTACGGCACAATTCTGCTCCGAAATCCTAATGGTTTATTGTTCCTTGATCGCGCTGAGCCGAGGGAAGACAACCTCCTCGACATTCCCTTTTACAGTTTTGATGATGAAAAATTATATATGACGGCCACATTTGGCAAAAAGCTGTTTAACATTGAGCAAAACAGAAACGGTTTATGCAATCAGTGCTTTACAGACTATCAGCCGACAACAACCGATTTCGTTATATGCGGCGGAGGAAATGTAATAAGGCACAACACAACAGACATTTTAAATAACTCAGCTGACAATTATATCGGTGTCCTTAAGTTAAAAGTGGTTCTGGATTCCGAAATTTAAAGACAAGGGGGTGGCGATATGGCCGGACCAAGAATGCCACTCGAAGTCATCGAGGCTCGAGGAGCTAAGCACCTAACGAAAGCCGAAAAGCAAAAACGACTTGAAAGCGAGATAAAACCTATTGCCGACAACATCATCGCCCCCGACTATCTGTCAAAAAAACAAAAGAATGAATTCGATCGAATTTCCGAACAGCTCAAAAAGCTTAAAATTATGGGCGAAACCGACGTTGACACTCTCGCTCGCTATATCGTTGCACAGGATTTTTATATAAATGCAGTCAAGCAAATGAGAAAAAAGGATGTTAAGGATGACCCTTTTTTGCTTGAACAATGGTCGAAAATCCAGGAGCGTTATTTCAAACAATGCCGAGCGACAGCCAATGATTTAGGGCTTTCAATATCGAGCCGCTGCAAATTAGTTGTGCCAAAAGCAAATGACGAAAAGCCGAAAGAGAACAAGTTCAAAAAATTTGAAAAAGGGGAAATTGTATAATGTCGGATATTTTAAGCACAAAGTTGAAAAATCGCCGTGCAAAACCCTTTATCCTCAACACATCGGTAAAGGACTTACGTGCCGAGCTTGGAAATATTTTACCAACGGACGAAGTCGTTAAACTTATAAGCTTACGAGGAGGCATAGCGAGTCTCACTTTTATCAAACTTGTTGCGGATGCCGAAATTATCGAAGAAATGACGGCGTCAACGCTAAGAATCGGCGAAAAGCAATTTAATTATTTACAATCTATCGCAAAATCAAAGCGTCTCAAAAAAGCACGATTTTTTACGTCAAAAATGCAGTCGAGAGTTGATTCAAAAAACGATAAATACAATTATTGCGGCCGATTTAAAAAAGCTTGTGAAGCAAATAACTGGAAACACGTTATCGTCGAAAATCATAGTAAAATCATTTTAATGAGGACAAAATTGAATTACTATGTTCTGGAAACGTCGAGCAATTTGAACGAAAATCCGAAAATCGAACAGTATTCCTTTGAAAACAACAAAGAACTGTACGATTTTTACTACGGATTTTTTGACGAGCTTGAAAAGAGGTCAGTGCCGTAATGGCTAACGGGTACGCTCCGATCTATGACCGTGTTACGGAGTATGCACACCGGGTCATCTCCGGAAAGGTCGTTGCCGGAGAATTGCATATATTAGCATGCAAGCGGCATCTTAACGATTTGAAACGTCAAAGAAGTGAAGATTTCCCGTACTACTACGATCCAAACAAGGCGTTAGAAATCATCGACTACGCCGAAACTCTGACTATTGCCGAGGGAGATGCTCCAAAACCGGTAAAGCTCCTTGATTCGCAGGCGTTTGATCTGGGCTGTACATTTGGCTGGTTTAAAACATCAAACAGTAAGCGTCGCTTCCGCCGCCGTTATAAAAGCGTTGCTCGTCAAAATGGCAAAACTTTTGAAAACGGTATCATGGGAACGTACATTGCCGGTTTTGGCGGATACAATTACGGTAAGCTTTTTACCGTTGCCACGAAGAAAAGACAGGCTCGTCTTGCTTGG
>CALBHM010000446.1 GCA_937892835.1 uncultured Ruminococcus sp.
ATATCCGATGCTTCTGTGGAGATTGGATGAAACAAGCGGATTCGGTATCTGAATATTCTCCCACTGTCCCGTGGTCAGATTATATCTCTTGACCTGCGTATACTGCGTTCCGCCGCCAAAGGAGAAATTGCAATAGGTTACATATATATAATTGCCGACCGTACTGAGACTCGGATTTGCAAAATAATCGGCGGTCAGCGACGAATTTACATTCGTAACACCGTTCGGAGTAATTTTCTTTACGCTCAGCGTTGTGCCGTCAACCGTCCATGCACAGTAGAATCCCGAATCGCCCATAAAAAGCTGCAAATCATTCGGATAGCTTACAGAGTTATCCGTATAAACGGTTTGCCACGAGCTGCCCGTATACTTTGCAAGAACGGGTCTGCCGCTCGAATTAAGATAGAGCACATACGGAATGTCATTATACGCCTTAAGCGTCATGCTGCTGACATTTGAAAATGACGAGCCGAGCGAAGTCCATGATGTGCCGTTATACTTAAAAACTTTATTTATAAAGTTCCAGCCCTCTCGACCCATTACGTTAGCATAGATATTGCCCATGCTGTCGGTATCAATATTGATTCCCGTCGCTTCCATTGCGATATCATTCGGAACAAGCTCCCACAAGCCGAGCGAAGAATAATCCGGAAACTCAACATGAAAGCTTATCTGCGACGAATCCTCGTTATAGGCTACGTCCGAAATAACAATGCCGCTGTTTGAACCATTGGAATAGAAAATCGTTCCATCAGTAAGCGGTGCGTCAAAATCTGCAACACCGAAGCTTGTCCTGTTGTCGTTAGGGTCAAGTGCCGACTTAAAGAAATCGCCTGCACTTGCAGTTGTGCTTGTCTCGCCGGGGCGGTAAACGTAGAGATAGTCGTCGCCCCAAGCGTTTGTCTGATTTACAACCGACTTGTTAACCCTGTAAATAAGCAGTCCCGAAGACGGAATCTTCGTCTCAAAACCGAGATTGGAATAATTAGTCGTTATCTTCTTCCTGTATTCGAGCATGAAGCTCTCGCTCGCCGACATGGGCGTTTTGATTTCATAAAGAATTGTATCCGAATCGGGGTCACTTACAGGATCGAGGGTGTAGGTTCCGCTCTGTGTGATCTGCTGCATCGGAATCCAGCCAAGCTTATATCGTTGATATGAGAGCGGATATTGCATAAAAAAGCTGTCATGTGCCATGATATCCCATATGCCGACAGGGGTTCCGTCTGTTCCGCTTCGGCGGTAGAGGTCGGGCAAACCGACGCTGTGCAGGAATTCATGCGTAATAACGCCCTGACACGCCGCAACAGCACCTGTTACACTGTACGAATCAATGAAATTATAGTTACCGAACTGATACCTATTTTTAATTTTTGTCGAAACCTCTGTGACGCTCTTATGCGGCCACATGAAGTCCGATCCGCTCGGGCATTTGCCCTGAATAATAACAGTGAGATTATCGACAACGCCCGAATATTTGTTATCAAGCTTATCGTCGGGCATCTTTATCTTGCCTGAATTCAATGCGCCGACAACCTCCTGAATGATGCTGTTATCATTACTGTTGTCATGCGAAGCCGCCAGAGTGAAGGGCGTAATCATGTCTCCCTCAAGCTGAGGAAAAATGTTGTTGACATTCAGCTTTCCTCTTGAAATCTCGGTGATGTACTTTTTGAACGAGAAGTCAATATCCGAGCCGACATACATCTTTGACGTATCGTTATAATACATCAATATCTTCTGTGAATTGTCGGAAATCTCAGTTGTTGTGTCCTCCGGGAACTTGACAAATACAACGAGATTTGCCATGGTCTCAACCGAGCTTGTTTGTGCCGATGTCGGGAATGCTACGGAAGCTATTATAAGAATAACCGAGAGTAACACGCCTGCAAATGAACGAATAGTTTTCATAACATCACCATCCCTGACGTCTTTTTACAATTATATCATTAATTTCATGTTTTGTCATTAGATAATTAAAACAAAAGCCGCTTTTGGAACAAATTTATTCTGCATTCTATTCCAAAAAGCGGCGTTTAAATATCACAATTTCTTAATTTTTAATCAGTCACGCAAGTCCTTTATTTTATCGGTTCAAAATCTGCCGCACCGTGCTTGCAAAGCGGACAGATGAAGTCCTCGGGAAGTTCGTCACCCTCATAGATGTATCCGCAGACCTTGCATACGAAGCCCTTTTTGCCGTCCGTCTGCGGCTTCGGCTTGACGTTCTTCTGATAGTAGGTATATGTCATCGTCTCGGCGTCGGAAATAACCCTCGCTTCTGTAACCGAACAGATAAACATTCCGTGAGTGTCGAGGTCAACATACTGCTCAACCTTTAATGACATGAACGAGTTGATATACCTCGGCAGGAAAGCGAGTCCGTTATCCGAACGCAACGGTTCGCTGCCCTCAAATTTATCAACATTTCTGCCGCTTCTGAATCCGAAATTTTCAAACACGGAGAACGGAGCGTCGACAGAAAGGCAGTTTATATTCATCTTGCCTGTCTGCTTGATGACGTGGTGAGAATAGTTGTCCTTATTAATTGTAACGGCGATTCTGTTCGGAGAATTTGTAACCTGTGAAACAGTGTTGACAATAAGTCCGTTATCCTTTTTGCCGTCATTTGACGTTACAACATAAAGTCCGTATCCGATATTGAAAAGAGCTGTAAGGTCATTTTTATTTGCCGTTTCACCGTCCTGAGCAATATAGTCGCGGCAAAGCTCCTTTGAAAGCTCGTCAAGCTCAGCCGATGAAGCCTCATTCAATGCCGAACGGATATGAACAACAGGCTCAACAAAGTTGATATTCTTCGACTTTTCAAACATGCCCTTCATGATTTTAGCCGCAAGCGGCGCCCATGTGCCGTTCTCTATGAATGCAACGGTTCTGTTCTTATATTCCCTCTCGGTCAGCGACTCGATAAATGTACGCATAAAAGGGAAAATATCTGCATTATATGTTGTTGTCGCAAGCACAAGCTTACCGTAACGGAAAGCGTCCTCGACAGCCTCCGCCATATCACAACGTGCAAGATCATTAACAACAACCTTCGGGCAGCCGTTAGCTCTGAGCTTATCGGCAAGGATTTCAACCGCCTTTTTCGTGTTGCCGTAAACGGAGGTATATGCAATCACAATGCCCTCGCTCTCAACCGCATAAGATGACCATGTGTTGTAAAGTCCGAGATAGTAACCGAGATTTTCCGTCAGAATCGGACCGTGAAGCGGACAGATTTTTTCAACATCAAGCTTTGACGCTTTCTGCAAAAGCTTCTGCACCTGAACGCCGTACTTTCCGACAATGCCGAAATAGTAGCGTCTTGCCTCGCATGCCCAGTCCTCGTCAACGTCGAGTGCGCCGAACTTGCCGAAGCCGTCGGCAGAGAAAAGTACCTTGTCATATGAATCGTAGGTAACCATAACCTCCGGCCAATGAACCATGGGAGCAGCTACAAAATTGAGCGTGTGCTTTCCAAGATCAAGTGTTGAGCCCTCGGAAATAACAATTTGTCTATCGCTGAGGTCATCGCCGAAGAACTGACCCATCATCGCAAAAGCCTTTGCCGAGGCAACAACCTTAACCTCGGGATAAGCCGCAATGAAACTCATGACATTTGCCGAATGATCCGGCTCCATGTGCTGAACGATGAGATAATCCGGCCTTCTGCCGTCAAGCGCATCGGCAAGATTATCGAGCCATTCATGACGGAAACGTGCGTCAACCGTATCCATAACGGCAATTTTCTCATCAATGATAACATAAGAATTATATGCCATTCCGTTTTCCACAACGTACTGACCCTCAAAAAGGTCGATATCATAGTCATTGACGCCAATGTATTTAATATCCTTTGTAATATTCATAGCAGAAACTCCCTTCGCTTTTTGCATAGTCATAATTAGTATTGACCGATAATTTAAAATTAAATATAAATAATAGTAATCATTACTGTTATTATTATACATAAAAATTACCTTTTGTCAACACCTTAAAAGAAAAAAGTGTAACAAAAGGCAATTTTTATTATCAAAGATCTTTTTACATACCAAAAAGGTTTGCTATCTTATCAAAAATAAGTACAAAAAAATACAAAACATATGTCGTCCAATAAAAAAGCCATTGCATAATTATTATTCTCCTTCTCAAAATTAAAAGCCAAATATTGTTTGCAGCAAAGCTTCAATACCCAAATAAATCCAATATGGCAGCATAAGAAGCTGCATAATTTGCAAAAACATTGTTACCATTTTTTCTTTACTCCTCTCTCCAAAGCCGACAACAGATATTAAACATAAATATTCTGCCGCCTGCCTATAAATTGTATCAGCCGAGAATTGATGTAACGAAATCAAAAAGCTGACTGAGTGCCTGCTGAATAGCGTGTGCAGCATCTGGGAAAATTGCTCCGATCGCCTGGATAGGCGCATTGATGAGATCGGAAATCAATGCGATAATAGCCATCATAAACATTCATCTCCTTTAAAAGATTAACGGTCATCCGTCAGCTTCATTTTAGACCCCTTAGCATTATTTGTCAAGAGAATAATAAAAAGTCCTTATAGACATAGTCGCAAAAAAATACGCAATCAAGTTTTCGCTTGACTGCGTACTTTGTTTTTATTTACGTTTTTTGCCGAAGAAGCCTTTCTTCTCCTCACCTGTCGGCGCAGAACCGCCCATCAGCGAATTAAATTTAAGCAAAGCTTCACGTTGCTCAGAATTGAGCTTAGTCGGAATATCAACAATGATTCTGACGAGCTGGTCTCCCCTCGCCTTGCTGCGGATATTCTGAATACCCTTGCCCTTGAGTCTGAATACAGAACCGGGG
>CALBHM010000447.1 GCA_937892835.1 uncultured Ruminococcus sp.
CAACAACTTCCTCCAATGTGTACGGAGAAAGCGAATAAATACCGGGAAGGTCGGTGATGACAACGCCGTCATGCTTTTTGAGCTTACCTTCCTTTTTCTCGACCGTAACGCCCGGCCAGTTACCAACATACTGATTTGAACCGGTCAGCGCATTGAACAATGTGGTTTTACCGCAGTTCGGGTTACCCGCAAGGGCAATACGTAAATTCATACCAAATTCCTCTCTTTCAATTAGCTTATGCTAATCGTTATTTCTAAAAAATAGGGGCTGAACCCCTTTTTGTTTCAGCTAAGCCGAATCACTCAACCTCAATCATTTCTGCGTCGGCTTTTCTGAGCGAAAGCTCATAGCCGCGGACTTTAACCTCAACAGGGTCTCCGAGCGGAGCAACCTTACGGATATAAACCTCAACGCCTCTGGTGATGCCCATGTCCATGATTCTGCGCTTAACTGCGCCCTCGCCGTGGAGCTTGACAACCTTGACCGTCGAGCCAACCTTTGCTTCCTTTAAAGTTTTCATCTGTCTCATCCTCCTTAATATTATACAGATTATTTGAAATACCGTTTTCCCGGTATTCGATTACGAATCAGATCATTATTTTTCTCGCCATTTCCTCGCTGATAGCGACTCTGGCTTCCTTTACGTTGACGATTACGTTACCGCCGAGCGTGTTAATGACCATTACGTTACCGCCGACAACAAATCCGAGATTTTCAAGATGTTTCTTAACTTCCGGACTTCCGCCGATTTTTTTGATGGTGTTCATTTCACCGACATCTGCAAGTGCCAAAGGCATCATAGCTAATCCCTCACTTTCGCCGGTTAGTTTTGACTAACCGCAGGCTTTAAATAAGGTTAGCTCTCGCTAACTAAAATAATATTATCTCCAAAAGGCAAAAATGTCAATAAAAAAATGAAATTTTTTGGTTTTTGCGACGATATTTGTCAGTATGAACAAACAGTTAGCATATACTAACCGAAATACTATTTAATTTGTGTATTCGGAATAAGCGAGATAACTTTTAACTTCACTTGAATTCGTCGAATATTTGTGATACAATATTAATAGTGTAATTTTGGAGGCTTTAATATGCATTTACAGGAATCCGGAGAGATGTATCTCGAAACTATATATATTCTTTCAAAGAAAAGCAGTGCTGTCAGGTCGCTTGACGTTGCCGAATATATGGGCTTTTCCAAGCCGAGCGTATGCCGTGCCGTAGGTCTGCTCAAAAGCGGCGATTATATTGTTGTTGACAAAGACGGCTATATTACTTTGACCGCAGACGGACTCTATGTTGCAAAAAAAATCTATGAGCGGCATACTGTTTTGACGGATTTTCTCGTTAAGCTGGGTGTTGACCCCAAGATTGCCGCCGAGGACGCTTGTAAAATCGAGCATGACATCAGCGACGAATCCTTTGCTGCTATAAAATCCCATTTTCCTAAAGGCTAAACTATATATACTAATGTATAAGATATTATATATGACGAAACCCTACCGCAGCTTGTGCGATAGGGTTTATTATTTATTTAGTTAATTACTGCCATGAGAACGTTACAGACTGCTCTGCTCTGTCAACCGTGTATCCGCAGCCGTTTACAAACTTGCCGTTTTCGTACTTAACGGAACGGGTTCTCTTTGAAGCATTATGCTCAACCTCGGTGCACTTCTCAAGTCCGCCGATGAATGCATCCATCATGCCCTCTTCCGTGAAGTAAATCGTTGCGCTTACCTTGAGAACCTGAGTTGACTCTGCTGTGTATCCTGCCGAATCAAGAACGCCCGGCTTGAAGCCTGTGAGCCACCATGAATACTGCTTGCTGCGGTGGAAGAACAAAGTATCGTTCTTATACATTGTAAGCTCCATTTGCATAAGCATTTCATCATCGGCACATTTATAGAACTTTCTGCCGCTTGCGTCAACAAGCTCATCGTCATCAAAATCACGATAATAAAGACCGATTTCGCAGCCGTTAAGAACCCAGCCGTACTGGCCCTTCCAAAGCTGAACCATCCATTCCATACCGTTATAATCAAAGAAGATACGGCTTGTGTCAAAGCAGCATACGATAAACGGAGCAGCTACGTCATAAAGATATGTATAGCCGAATGTTCTCTGCCATGCATAAGTCGAAGCATAGAATGCGCCGTCCTTAGCGTCATAAGAGAAGCCGAGGAGTCCCGAACCGTCGGTGTTGGTTACCTTACCGGTTGCAACGTCGTAGTAGAAGTCGCCGACAATATGGATTCTGCCCTCACCTGTCTGAGCCGGGAATCTGTCGATAACTCCTGCCGAGAACTGGAGAATATAGAGCGCATCCGTCGCCGTTACCTTGCCGTCAAGGTCTGCATCGGCGGCAACGATTTCAGCCTTTGTGAGAGTGCCTGCGCCGGTGCAATATCTGACGATTGAAAGAGCGTCAAATGAGTTAACCGAGCCGTCGCTGTTTACGTCACCGGGTGTGTTTGCGACAGCGGCCGACGAGGTTGCCATGCATGTCATTGTTGCAACAACGACGGACAGAGAAACTATCGCACAAATAATTTTCTTAAATACTTTCATTTTCTTTCTTCCTCCTGTTTATTAAAGGGATTTTTTGATTCCGACAACGTACTGGAGAATTCCGAGTGCATCTACGGAATTAATTTTGGAATTGCCGTCAACATCACCGAGAGAAATCTGAGTTGAACTGATGGTGATAAGACCTGTTGAGTACTGGAGAACCTGCAGCGCATCATACGAATTGACTTTTCCGTCAAGGCTGACATCGCCCTTATTGAACTTCGTTTCGGTAATAAAGTTCACGGTGAACGGTGCTTTCTTACCGCAGAAAGTGATATAAAGCGTATTGCTGCCCGGCATTATGACATCAGTGTTCTCCGGGATAGACCAGCCGAGGCATGCGTTGGGAGCGGAAATCTCCTGTGTGGTTGAATCATCATAAGTTGCCTTAATGATTGTTCCGGTGAGGTCATACTTTGTCATTTCGACATCTTTATTAATTCCCATGTTCCATTCAACACCGAGAACAAGCTTTGTTTTCGGCGTTCTGACAATGCTCATACTTTTGACGGATGAGAAAGTTACATCGCACAGAGCATAGTTGCTGTCAAAGCTGTCACAATAGATACGTATACGGTTTTTTCCTGCTTTCCATGTGCCTGAATCGCTTTTTGCATACATATTCGGGCCTGTCGTGCCTCTCTTGTATTCAACCGTCTTGCCGTTAAATGTGAGCACGGTGCCGGAAAGGTTAAGGCTGCCTTTCATAAGTATTATGTCGCCTTCTTTGGAATACATCCAATCAACGCCCTGATGAAACGTCAGCTGATCTGGCTTGCGATCTATCTGCACACTGAGTGCCGAGGTCGGGATCATAAGACACGAAAAAGCAATAATCATTGCGAGCATCACGGCACACAAAGATGAAATTTTCTTCATTTCCATTCCTCCGATACATTATTATTATTTGTATTATATATTATATTTCGGAAAATGTCAACGGTTTGCATTTCTTAAATTATCCGAAGCTGTGTGAGCCTTAAATTGGCTATTGACAACTTTAGCTGTTTGTTATATAATTTACGAAAATAGCATGAGTGTTTATGCATTTTTACAAGAGAGGGATGTAAGAGATGAAAAATTTTTCTAAAAAAGCCATATCAGGCCTTCTTTCGCTTGTTATCGCTGCATCTGCTGCGGTATCACTGCCGATTTCGGGCAGCACAAAGGGTATAGCTTACGGTGATATAAACGGAGATTCGTTCGTCAACTCCTCTGACGCTTTGGCGGTGCTATCCTATAGTGTTGGCAAACGGGAATTTACAAGCGAGGAATTTCAACGTGCAGAGGTTACTGCCGACGGTCAGGTCAATTCTTCAGATGCTCTCGACATTTTGAGATATTCGGTCGGCCTTATCAAAAAATTCAGGGCTTCAGGTCAAGTTGATGAAAATGATGCTATTGCCATTTATAACAAGGCGATTGAGAAACTCCAAAGCTCTCGACCATCATATACATTCAGGCAAACCACCTCTACCGAGGTCAGTGATGTAAAGATAAGCTCGAACAGTGTTTTTCTTACGGATGAAAAGCTCCGTGAAATGGAAGAAACTGTAAAAGAAGAGAATAAAGCAGATCCCAGAACATACACCAGAATAATTAAGCAAAACAGTGAAAGTTCCGCCAAGTTAATGCCCGGTACTATCGACTCTTCAAGACTTTCGGAGTTTGCTTCGGTGGAATGCGTTATAAAAGAAAGCGGTAAATACAGTTTAAAAATCCGATTCAAGAACGAAACCAATCCGGACAAAAACAGTTTGATTGTTAAAACGCTTGGTTTGCCGTCTTATGAAGATGCTAGGAAAGCCCTTGAGGAAGAAAGCTCAATGGACGGAGTGAAGATAAACATAAACTCCTTTAATTTCAACTATGAAGATTGTGTTTTCTTTTGTGATATAAACCCGAAGACATGGGAAATCACTCACACATATTGGACTTTAAAGAACCCGTCAGTCTCAACGGTAACCACTATTGTTGGGATTACAAAAATCACAGTTGAAATGACTACAAACGACGAAACCACCACATCATATTCTGATTTCGGCTATTAATTAACTTAGGTTAGCTCATTGTCTCCTATTCGCCTATGGGCGGCAATGTCTAATAAATAATCCATGTACTCCATGTACAAATTCTAATGAAGGAGAAATTGGTGATTACAATGAATAAGATTGCAAAAATCCTGTCAGCTGTTCTCTCCGTAACTTTGGTTATCGGCGTTACAGTTGCAATGCTTGTTTCTGCATTCGCTGCTTCGGCTCCGAAGTTCTCTGTAAACGTTGTTTCAGAGTCCAAGGACGAGGTTAAGGTTGCATTTTCACTTGTAGACGGTAGCTTCACAGCAATCGACTTTAATGTTAATGCTTCTGACTGGGACAAAACCGCTAAAACTACCGGTTTGACTCTTAGTTCAATCGAAAAGTCACAGGCATATAAGGACTTCGCTAACGATCAGGATGTAGATCCGATCTTTGCATCTAACAAAGCAAACGGTAAAGTATCTTTTGCTTCCGTTAACGCTTACAATGCAAAGGGTGCCGTTTTCGTCTTCACATTCAAGAAGACTGCATCGGCTAAGGAAAAGATCGTTGCAAGTGATATCGTTGCTACAGTTTCAAGCTGTACAGACGCAAGCAACAAGGACGTTACATCATCCGTTTCCGTTGCTAACAACATTCCTGTTGAAGTAACCACAAAGCCGACTACAAAGCCGACTACAAAGCCGACTACAGAGCCGACCACAAAGCCGACCACAAAGCCGACTACAAAGCCGACTACAGAGCCGACTACAGAGCCGACAACAAAGCCGACTACAGAGCCGACAACAAAGCCGACTACACAGCCGACAACAAAGCCGACAACAGAGCCGACTACACAGCCGACTACAGAGCCCAGCACAGAGCCGAGCACACAGCCGAGCACTGAGCCGAGCACACAGCCGAGCACTGAGCCGAGTACACAGCCGAGCACTGAGCCGACCTCAAAGGTTGACGATGTTACAACAGTAACAGATAAGGCTGACGACACAACAGCAGCTCCGGCTGATGACACAACAAAGTCTGATGACGTTGTTACAACTGCTCCGGCAGCAGACACAACAACAGCCGCTTCAAACAGCGACGTTGTTAACCCTGAGACAGGCGACCGTCTCACTGCTACAGCAGCAGTAGTTTCTCTCCTTGCTATCAGCGGTGCAGCAGTAGTTGCACTTCGCAAGAAGGAAGACTAATTTAAGAATTTAGGATTTATTCCGGATAAATCCTTGCTGAAATTCTAACGCCCCCACACAAGCCTATGGGCGTACGGCTTGTGTGGCTTTTCTTTTTTGAGGTTCTTTTTTGAACCTCTTTTTATTTTATGCAGAACAGGGAATAATATTCCGTCTTGTGTGATTAAAGCACATTCCGTAGTGGTCGATGAGGTTCGATAAAAGCACATTCCGTAGGGGTCGATGACCACATCGACCCAGAGGTTAGAAGAAACTCTGTCTCGGCTCCCTTTTAGGGGAGGCAAGAAAGGTGTCTGCCTCGAAGTAATTTCATCAGACTTTCAAAGGT
>CALBHM010000448.1 GCA_937892835.1 uncultured Ruminococcus sp.
TGGAGGGGTTAATTTTCGATAAAACCTAAACCCCTCAGTCACGGACAAGCCGTGACAGCTCCCCCGAAGGAGGAGCCTACGCTCAAAGTGAGTTTTTACTGACTTTAAGAAAACCCCTCAGTCGGCTTCGCCGCCAGCTCCCATACAGGGGAGCCAAGAAGTTTGTGCGAAATTTTTATCAGGATTTCCCTTGAGGGGAAGCCTTAAACGCAGTTTAAACTGACATTAAGAACATAAAAAACCGGCACGAACGTAAATCCGTGCCGGTTAATTTATTTTATTCAGCCAATCACTGTAACTTTGTAAGCCTTGATTGTTTTGGGACTTTTCTTTGCAAGCTTGCCGTCGTAGGAAATTTCAAGTGTTGCACCCGTTACGAGATCATCACGGGTCAGCTCCTTGCCTTTGGCATCATAAATTTTATCCTTGCCACCGACAAACTTGACATACAAGCCGTCCTTGTCGTAAAGCTCCTTGTACACGCCGCCGAGATCCTGAACCTCAACAATGAAGTTTTTATCATCGTCGGCATTCTTTATGCTGTAGTTTGCAATTATTGTGCTTGCATTCTTCTCTTTATCAGCTGTTGTGCCGCATGACGTGAGAAAAAACAAACCTGTTAATGCAATCAATATAATCGAAACGATTTTTTTCATTATATCGCCTCTTATCTCCAAGACATATAAACAGTCTTACCGTTCTCGGCTACTGCATACTTTGCACTCTTTGTTGACTTCTCATAATCTGCAACCGAAAGTCCGACGAACTTAACACTTCTTGAGCGCTTCGGAGCATTATGTTCAATAGTCGTTGTGTTCTCAAGTCCGTTAACAAAAGCCTGTGCCTGTTCTGCTGTCTGGAAATTAATTGTGTATTCCGCCTTAAGCTTTGCCGTTTCGTCCGGGCTGACAACGTAGCTGCCTGCGCTGAGCGTTCCGGGAGTGAAACCTGTGAGCCACCATGTGGTTGTCGGAGATCTATGGAACAGAAGATTATATTTATTCTGATCGTTTGTATCCTGTCTGTAAACCTTAACGCTCATATTAAGCTTTTCGGAATCGGTTACGCAGTCATAGTATGTGCTGCCGGTAGAACCCGGGTCACGGTTATAGAGACCAAGCTCCGCGCCGATGAGGACAAATCCGTACTGACCCTTCCAGTACTGCATCATCCATTCCTTGTTGTTATAGTTGAACTTAACACGCATGGTATCGTAGGAGATTGCACCTACACCGGAAACGTTATCGTATGTCTCCTCAAAGCCAAAGTTTCTCTGCCATGCATCCTCTGCTGTATAGAATACCTGATCCTTCATGCTGTATTTAAATCCGAAAAGGCCGGTATCCTTGCCGTCCTTGCTAACAACCGTCCAGCTGTCGGTATCGGGATCATAAACAAACTTAACTGATTCGGAGAAGCGCTTGAGGCTGGCATTGAGATCCTGCGCAAACTGTTTAGCATCAAACTTTGTTGAAGTCGGCTTATTTCCCGAGGAACCGTTTGATCCGCCACTGTTGTTTGATCCGCCATTGCTTGAACTGCCTCCGCTGCTCGAGCCTCCGTTACTCGGAGTATAGCTGCTGCCGCCATTATAGCTTCCTCCGCTGCTTGAGCCGCCGTTAACATAGCCTGCATTTGTATCGAGTGTACCGATCGTGTTTCCGTTCTGATCAATAACGTCGATCTGGTTAACAGTCTGATCATACTTCCACTCTTTGCCGCAATCGTTACATTTGTATGTACCGTCGCCATTATCTGTGATATTTGTTGACTGACATACAGGGCAGCAAAGCTGATTGCCCATCTGATCAACAACAGGCTCTGCCGTTCCGTCATTTTTCTTTGTCTGGCCGATAAAATTACAGCCTGGTAATATAGTAAGAATAACGAGTGTGAGAACACAGATGATTGAGATCAGCCTGGTCTTTCTTCCTTTGTTTTCCATCTCTTCTTCTGAACCTCCAATAGATTTTTTAACATTATATCATATTAATTCAAAAAAAGCAACCGCATATTTTGAGCACAAAATTATTGACTAAAAAGCAGAAAAAGTATATAATAAACCAAATAATGATTTTTGCGGCACAAAGCAATTATTGTGAGGAGTTTTTATATGAAGGAGATCGAGGCATCGGCCTTGAAAAATATAATTGAAGCCTTTCCGTTCAGCGGCGAATTGACGAGCATTGAATCCACGGATACAGGCCTTATCAATTCGACCTATATGCTTACATTTTTTGACGGGAACCAGAACTTTCAATATGTTTTGCAAAAAATTAATACCAATGTATTCAAGAAGCCTGACGAATTGATGTCCAACATCATGAATGTAACAGGATTTCTGCGCAACAAAATAAATCTTTCCGGCGGAAATGCCTCAAGAGAGACACTGACATTTCTTTACACAAAGAATAACTCCCCGTATTTTCTTGATAAAGACGGCGGCTGCTGGAGAAGCTACACATATATCAACAAATGCTATACCTGCGATAAGATTGATTCTGAGGTAAAAGCCTTCCGTTCGGGCAAGGCTTTCGGCAAATTTCAAAGAATGCTTTCCGACTATCCTGCCGCAAATCTTTTTGAAACAATTCCACATTTCCATGATACGCCGTCAAGATACAATGACCTAAAGAAGGCTGTTGATGAAAATCTTTCCGGCAGACTTCAAACTGTTCATAATGAGCTTTCATTTGCACTTGATCGTGAAGCCGAGGCTTCAAAGCTTGTTGACCTTGCTGCCGAGGGTAAAATTCCGATGAGAGTTACCCATAACGATACAAAGATTAACAACGTACTCTTTGACAGTATCACAAATGAGGCAATTTGTGTCATAGACCTTGACACCATAATGCCCGGTCTTTCGCTCTATGATTTCGGCGACAGTATTCGCTCCGGTGCGGTCACTTCGGACGAAAACGAGCAGGATTTAAGCAAATACGGTCTTGACATTAGTCTTTTCAAGAGCTACACCGAGGGTTTCCT
>CALBHM010000449.1 GCA_937892835.1 uncultured Ruminococcus sp.
CGATAACCTACGATGCGATAGGAAATCCGCTGACATACAGGGGCTACACGCTCACCTGGCAGAACGGCAGACAGCTTGCGTCGATGAAGTTCAGAACGATAAATATTGGCTTTACTTATGACGTTGACGGATTGAGAACATCAAAAACCATTCCCAATGTCGGTTTGGAGCACAAATATTACTATGTCGGCGATCGCTTGCAGTATGAAACACTCGGCGGAAGCAGTGCTTTGTGGTATTTCTATGATGCGGACGGAAAACCGTCGGGTATTCGTTACAAGAACGGCGACAGCATAAACGATTACTACTTCGTCTGCAACTGGCGAGGAGACGTAATTCAAATCTACAACGCTTCGGGTACATTGGTTGGAAGCTACACCTACGACGCATGGGGCAGAGTAACCGAAAATGCCACATCAGCCGATACGGAGAATATAACCGAGACCAATCCGATCCGTTATCGTGGTTACTACTACGATACAGAAACGAGACTCTACTATCTCAAGAGCAGATACTATGACCCGGCGGTTAAAAGGTTCTTGAATGCGGATTCCATGACAGACGGTGCTACCAAAATACATGGAACGAATTTATTCATTTATGTTGGAAACGACCCTGTTAATAATTCTGACGATAGTGGTCAAGGAAGAATCAAAAATGCTATAAAATGGATTGTAAAAAAAGTTTTGCGACCCGTTGTAAAACATATACAGAAACGAATTTCTAAAAGAAGTTTTACGTATTCTAGGGGAGTTAATGCAAGTGCGACGCCTGGTATATTTGCATTTAATATACAAGGAGGAGTATCGATTGATTCTAAAGGTAATGTCGCTTTTCAGGGAGGCTTTTCAGGCGGTGTTACTATTGGTTCCCCAGGGGCTTCAATTATGGCATATAGCTTGCGAACTAATGCTCCAGATGCGATTGATTTAGAAGGGTTAGGTTATCAAATAGGTGGTTCTTTCTCTGCTGGAGTTACGGTCGGATTTGATTTTAATATTATTCCCAGTAGCCAAAAAACATATTATGGAATTAGTGAAAATATTGGAGTTGGAACACCTGGTGCAGAATTGCATGTAGTTTGGGGAGAAACAAGATCTTTGAATAAAAAATATAATGTTTTTGATGTTGCAGAGAGTGTGTATGTAAAAATAATGGAGTGGTGATTTATGAAAAAATTTTATTCTATCATTTTTATGATATGCATATTTAGTTTTTTCCTTCAAGGTTTAACTATATATACTGGAGCAATTAATAAGGAATTTATAAAAGAAAAAATGGACATTACCGATCAAGAAAAAATACTTTCCAAAATCCAAATAGATCGAATAGAGGAAGCTCCTGAAAAAGTTGGATTGCTTTGTTTTGATGTTAGTGATACAGAATGTATAGCTGTTGGCAGTGAACGATTGGCGCAGAAATATATTTTGGTATATGATAAAAAGGGGCTTTTTTTATATGGATATAAAATAAATATTGATGGAAAGTTTGGCGTTGGTTGGACCGAAAAAAATTTAGTTATTTACTTAGTTAGAGAAAATGCAGTAATAACAATAGGTGATAGTGATAAAATATTATCTTGTGAAAAAATTGTTGATTCTTCTGACAATGCTTCGTATTGGAATAATGAAATTTTTTCAACACAACGTGTTAAAAAAGGTAATTATTATACAATGAAAAACCAAACAAGTATTTTAACTAAATTTACTATGTCATCGTATTCAATTTTGGAGAGAAAAGATATATCAGGAAATACAAATTTTATATATAATAATAGTTCAGATTTTGCAGTTAAGCAAATTTTGGAAATGATTTTTGTATTTTCATTTATAGTTATTATAATAATAACTATATTTAAACATTTAAAACGAAGCAATTTGAATTAAAGTAATGAGTATTTAAAAAATTTTTTGCATTTCGCAAACAAAATGACACTCGTGCTCTTTGCCAACGCAGACATAGTATCATGTAGCCGTGCACGGTTGCCGAATTACGACTCATTTCCAAACGTAACCACAACCGTGTACGGCAAACCAAATTTTAACATTTAACAAATCTACACGACGAACCTTAAAGTAATAATAATGTTTTTACCTATATTTTTGTAGGTTTAAGCAGTCTTACCGCAAAGAATTTAAGTGGAAGACAAACTTTTCACGATTGAAATTAAACTTTATTAAACCGACGTGTATGCAACAAGTATAAAAGATCGATTCTCGAGTTAGATTATCGGTCTTTTTTTATTGCCTAAATTTATTACATAGCTGTTACTTGAAAGAGTAGCGGCAATTTTTATGAAAGGAGATTTTGGAATGTTTATTCTGTCAGGACTTTAGCAATGTTATGTTAAAATCTAAGAGGGAGGTAATTCTATCGAAAAAGAAAGTGTAACAGAAATACCATTGTCACAGATTCTTGACTTTCCCGATCATCCCTATCAGGTTAAAGATGATGAGTGTATGAACGATCTTGTTTCAAGTATTAAGGAACGGGGCCTTATTCAACCTATCATTGTACGACCGATTGAGGATAATCTTTATGAAATGGTGTCCGGTCACAGGCGCAAGCGAGCTTTTGAGCTTGCAGGATTAAAGTCAATTCCTGCTAAAGTTGTGGAGCTGACAAGAGATGAAGCAATTTTAGTTATGGTTGACTCAAATTTACAGAGAGAAGTAATCTTACCAAGCGAAAAAGCAAAAGCATATAAGATGAGACTTGATGCTATGAAAAGGCAGGGACAGCGTTCTGATTTAACTTCGGACCCAAAGGGACCGAAGTTAGTTGCATCTCGATCAAACAAGGAGCTTGCAGAACAGGTAAATGAAAGTGAAAGTCAGATTAAACGATATATTCGCCTGACTGAATTGATCCCCGAAATGCTTGACCTTGTTGACGAAGGGAAAGTTGCGATGAGACCTGCTGTTGAAATTTCATACCTTCCGAAAGAATCTCAGGAGCAGTTGGTTAAGGCAATGGAGTTTTCGGACGCCACACCGTCACATTATCAGGCAATAAGAATGAAGAACTATTATCGTGACGGTAAATTAACAGAAGAAGTTATAGATACAATAATGGATGAGGCAAAGCCCAATCAAAAGGAAAAATCACCGTTTAGAGATAAACGAATTGAGGGCTTGATTCCGCAATCCGTTCCGAGAGATAAACAGTGCGATTATGTGCTGAAAGCTCTAAGGTTCTATAACAAATACAGAGAACGAGCAAGAGATAACCGTGAAAGGTGAAATCTTGCTCTATTTTTATTTATGAAAGGATTTTATATTATGATTATTAAAGCAGAAATCACAAAGAGAGTAAACGGAGATAAGCCGTTCAAGGCTTTCGCAGACGTTATTATCGACGGTGCGGTTGTAATTCACGGCATCGGTGTTGTTGAAAAGGAAGCAGGCAGATATATCACAATGCCTCGTTCGCAGTGGAAGAACAAAGAAGGCGAAATCAGACAGAGAGATATTTGTCACCCGATTTCAACTGCGGCACGCAGTATGATTGAAGAAGCCGTATTTGCCGCTTACGACAGTAAGGACGAAAACTAAGGGACGGGAGGTGAAAAATTATGTCTAATAAGTTTATGTCAAAAGTAAAAGCTCTTTGCAAAAAGGCAAAGGACTCACTTGAAGCAAAGACAGCAGTTATGAAAGCAAATGCACATACAACTTTTGTTGGCACAGTTGCCGAAGCGTATGTCGATACCGGAGTAAAAATTCTCATTGCCGTTGTAATCGGCGCACTTCTTCTCGCAGGTCTTTACACATTGTTCAACACAACCATTATGCCGACTGTGTCCGATAAGATCACAGAGCTTTTCGGCTATAACGGTTAATCAAAAATTTTTCGGAGGTATTTATTATGTTTAATAAGGTTAAGTCATTTTTGGGTAAGGTTATTTCAAAGGCAGAAAACAAGATTGAGACAGCAAAGGCTGTTATGAACGCAAGAGCGCACACCGTGCTTGACGGCACAGTTGCAGAAGCGTATGTCGACACAGGAGTTAAGATCCTCATTGCCGTTGTAATCGGCGCACTTCTTCTCACTTTGCTTTATGCTCTTTTCAACGACACAATTATGCCGAGCGTAACGGAAAAAGTCGAGGGACTTTTTGATTACGCAGGCTAAATAAAAAACGGCGGGGCGGCTTATGCTGCCTCGCTTTAAGGACGATATATGATGATAAGAAGTATTCAACAAATCGGACCGATAAGACCCGTTATGATTGAAAAGACACCTACGCTGAACTTAAATGCGTTAGCCGATTTCATATTCCTGATGATTTTACTGTTCGTAATTTATCAAATTTCAGAATCGGTGATTAGACGGACACCCGGATATACAAAAGAAGATAAAAAAATCCCAATATATCAAATCATCTGTATTATTGTTGTGTCAAGTTTGCAAATCGGGTTCGGATGGTCGGAGGAGCTTGTCAAAGGCATTATTCTTTTGCTGATTTCACTTTATGCCTCGGTGTCGGATATTCAGACACACAGAGTAAAGGACATTGCTTCGGTGATGATCTTAACTACAGGCTTTATAGGAATAACCATGTCGGAAATTCCGAAACATCTTTTCGGCGGAATTTTAATCGGCGGCATTTTATTTATATGTGCTGTTGAAAGTAACAACAGAATAGGCGGAGCCGATGTGAAACTGTCGGCGGTTTGTTCTTTTTTACTCGGTTTTCAGCGGGGTATGGCAGGTCTCGTTATCGGTCTTTTGTCGGCAATAATCTGCAATCTGATTTTAAATCGTAAATCCAAGATAAAAGGAAAAGCGTTTCCGCTGGTACCGTATTTGTCGGTTGGGTTTATGATTATGTACTTCTTTTAAGGAGGCTTAAACAAAATGAAAAACAGAACAGCGATAGGAATTGTATGTATAATTCTTGCCGTTGCCATAACATTTGTTGTTTCTCCGATGGTTAATAAGGTGTCGGATAAAAAAACGGAAACGGTGAGATTTACAACAAACGTAACACATGGAACAAAAATAAAGGAAACAGATATTGAAGTCGTGAAGATTTCAAATTCCGCATTGCCCGATAAAGTCGTTAAGAATAAGACTGAAGTTATCGGAAAGTATGCGACGGCGGACTTGTTCAAAGGCGATTTTGCAACAGAAAACAAAATAACGGATAATGCCAATACAGCGTCGGACGTTATGGCTTCGCTTAAAGGCAATAAGGTGGCGATGAGTATTACAATTAACTCATTTGCCGGAGGTCTTTCGGGTAAATTGCAAAACGGCGATGTTGTGAGCATTTGCGTAACAGGCAAAGACAATAAAACCGAAATACCTGCGGAGCTTAAATATGTCAAGGTAATAACGACAACAACTTCGGGCGGCATTGACGAAAACGATGTTGTCGAGAACGAGGACGGCAGTTTTGATCTGCCGACTACAATTACGGTGCTTGTGTCGGTTGAACAGGCAAGAATACTTGCAAACTATGAAAAGAATGCAGCAATGCATATTGTACTTGTTTACAGAGGTTATGACGCTTCTGCCGAAAAGTTTTTGAAAGCACAGGACGAATATCTTGAAAAGAACAGCAGAAACGGAGGGTGAATATGGCTAAGATTATTTCGGTTATAGGCTCACCGGGCAGCGGAAAAACAACGGTTGCGTTAAAACTTGCTCAGGAGCTTTATTGCTCAACGTCGAACGGAGCGGTAATCTACCTTTCTCCGTCATTGAAAGTTCCTGCCTTGGGAGTTCTTTTTCCTAATTACAAGCCCGACAGCGTTTTTTCTCTCGGAGCAATGTTTGATAAAACGGATATATTTGAAGAAGATGTTTTAAATCATCTGGTTACGGTCAAAGCGATGAACAATTTCGGTTGCCTCGGATATATGACGGGAGAAAACATATATACTTATGCACAGCTTACCGAGGATAAAGTCAGTTCCTTTTTTGATGTGCTTGACAGAATGACAGGATATGTGTTTGTTGATTGCACCGATGAGGAAAATGATCTCATTTCCCGGTATGCTTTGAGAGAATCCGATAAGGTCGTGCTGGTCCTTTCTCCCGACCTTAAAAGTATGGTCTATCTTGCATCAAATGAGGAAATCTTCGGCACAAACGCAGAGAGAGCAATAAGAGTTTTGAATGTAACCGAAAATGAACTCTTTTCTCCGATTGACGACGTGAAAGCAAATGTGAAAAACATTTCGTTTGTCTTACCGTTCAGCAGGCAGATAAGAAGTCAGCACCTTGACGGACTGCTTTACGAAAGGGCAAAGGATAAAGCGTACAGAAAAGAGCTTATGAAAATTGTAAATGTAATAATTTAAGAGGAGGACGGAAAGTGAAGAAACACATTGATTTTGTGCCGCTGCTTTCAATGGTTCAGGAGCATATCTCCTCCCGATATGCGGCGGCACTTTCAGATAAGAATAAATTACCTCAGCTCAAGTCATATATCGACAAGTTTCTCCGAGACGGCGGATATGCCGTTGACGGATTGTCACAGTCGGATTTGAGTGACAAACTTTATTCAGAAATGGCAGAGTATTCAATCCTTACAAAGTATCTCGGCAGAGATAATATTGAGGAGATAAATATCAATGCGTGGAATGATATTGCAATTACCTATACTTCGGGAAGAACCGTGAAAACAAAGGAACATTTCTATTCTCCGTCACACGCAGTTGATATAGTTAAAAGACTGCTCCATCATTCGGGTATGATTATTGATAACTCGACGCCTATGTCTCAGGGACACTTGCCGAACAATACAAGAATTACTGCGTTGAAAGAACCGATTGTTGACGATGATGTCGGAGTGAGTGTTTCAATCCGACTTCTGCATCCGTCAAGGGTGAATAAAAAGGAAATTATCCAATCGGGTAATGCGACCGAAAAGATGATGGATTTTCTCTGTATGTGTATGAGATACGGCGTTTCAACTGTAGTTGCCGGAGCCACAAGCTCAGGTAAAACTACCTTGCTTAATGCTTTGCTTTCAACGATTCCCGATAGAAAGAGAGTTTTTACTATTGAGACGGGTTCAAGGGAGCTTTCACTTGTCAGAAAAAAGAAGGGCAGAGTTGTAAACAATGTTGTCCATACTCTGTCAAGACCTTCGGATAATCCTGCATTTGATATAACGCAGGAAGATCTTGTCGTGGCTTCACTTCGCTTTAATCCCGATATTGTTTGCGTCGGAGAAATGCGAGATGTGGAGTGCTATTCTGCGGTTGAAGCGAGCCTTACGGGACATACAGTTGTATCAACCGTTCACGCTTTCGCTGCGGATTCGGCACATATGAGAATTGCACTTCTGTGTCAGAAAAGATTTCCGATTGATTTCAAAACTTCTCTTATGCAGGTGGGTCAGGCTTTCCCCATAGTCGTTTACACACATAAACTTGAAAACAACGAAAGAAAGATTATGGATATATCGGAATGTGAAATACTTCCGAACGGCGACAGGGTTTACCATACTTTGTTCAGGTTTAACATAACGAAGAATGAGATTGTAAACGGCAGATATATCACCGAGGGATTTTTTGATCAGCCCGAAATAATGTCGGATAACCTCAAACGTAAATTACTTCAGTTCGGTGTTCCGCAGGAGGAATTGAACAAATTCTTAGAGAGGGGAGCGGATTACAAATGATTTTTCACGTGATTGCATCTGTATTTTTAATAATTGCAGTCGTATGTTTTCTCAATTTGACTCCGCAGCAGATTACGGATGATATAAATTCGGTTATTTCAAAGAAACCGAATCTCCGTGACAGGGCAAGATCGCTTAGATCCGGAAAGAAGAAAAAGGGATTGGGCGCAAGGCTCAACTACCTGCAGTCTGCCTTAAAAGCCTGCGGAAAAGAAAGCAAATTTGCAGTTATATGTTCTTCTGCCCTTATTCTCTTTGCTGTTGGTGCGGTAGCTGCCGTTTTAATCAATAACATTTTCCTTATTCCCGCTTTTTCGGTCGCCTTTGCAATGATTCCTTTTATTTATGTAAAGAACATAACAAGTATATATGAAAGGCAAACCAAAGAAGAGCTTGAAACCACACTCTCAATAATTACAACGTCGTATGTCAGAAGCGACGATATCGTTTCGGCGATACAGGAGAATTTGCCGTATATAAGACCGCCGCTGAAAGATTGTTTTACAGCGTTTATCGGTGATGCGCTGGCGGTGTCGTCAAATATCAAACGTGCAATTAAAAAACTTAAGGCAAAGATTGACGACGAGATATTTCAAGAATGGTGTGACACCTTGATTCAGTGTCAGGATAACAGAGAGATGAAAGACACTTTACAGCCTGTTGTTGCCAAACTTACCGACGTGCGTATAGTAAATAACGAGCTTAACACTATGATGTCGGCAGTCAGGACGGAGTATTACACAATGGTCGGTCTTGTTGTCGGCAATGTTCCGCTTCTTTATGTTCTGAATAAAGATTGGTTTCATACGCTCATATATGAAACATCGGGCAAAATGGTTCTGGGCGTATGCGGAATAGTTATCGTAATAACATATTTCTTTATGCTGAAGTTTACAAAACCTGTTGAATTTAAGAGGTAGGAGGCGGTCGAATGATAATGAAAATATTTATGATCTTTCTTATCGGAACAGGGTCGTTTATGATACTTGCCGACTGCTTCCGAATACCGTATATGAGAACATCAAAGGCGGTAAAGAACCTTGCAAAACAGCAGAAAGAAAAGACAAGCAGTATTGATGTTTGGCTTTCATCACTTGCTTCATTCATTGCAAAGAGGCTTAAGTTGAATGAATTTAAAAAGGCTCGGCTTGAAGCCGATCTCAGAACGGCTCGGATGAATATATCTCCGGAAATGTTTATAGCGAATGCTGTTGTAAAATCATTCATTATTGCCGTACTTGCAATCCCCGTTCTCTTTATATTTCCTATTCTGTCACCGATAATTCATTTTCTTTCGTTTGTCCTTTATAAAATGAATATGAAAAGTATCGAAAAAAGGATAAGAAGAAAGCGTGAACAGATTGAATACGAGCTTCCGAGGTTGGTATTTAAAATCGAAAATACGCTGGTCCACAGCAAGGACGTTCTGTATATTATCGAATTGTTTGCAAAAAATGCGGGAGCCGAACTCAAGCACGAACTCGATATAACCGCTGCGGATATGAGGTCGGGCAATCAGGAGATTGCAATTACAAGGCTTGAGGGAAGAGTCGGATCCCCGTTGATGAGCGATGTGTGCCGTGGATTGATTTCCATATCAAGAGGTGATGTCAATACGGTGTATTGGAACTCTTTATCGCTCAAATTTGCAGATATTCAAAGACAACAATTAAGGCTTGAGGCGCAGAAGATACCGAAGAAAGTTAAAAGACTTTCGATGTGTCTTCTGCTTTGCTTTATGCTCATATACATTGTAGTTATTCTTGCACAGATTATGTCATCAGTGGGCGTGCTGTTTAATTGACGGAGGTGTAAAGGTGAGAAAAAATTTTAGATCTCAAAAAGGCGAGGGATATATTGATGTTGTAATCGGTATTCTTGCTTTAATGGCGGTTCTGGTTGTTACGCTTAACATCTTTGAATTTATGACGCTTAAAGAAGACCTCGACGAAATAAGCGGGCAGCTGATTGAAACTGCAACTTTTAACGGTTGTTTTGACGCTGCTTTTGATGAAAGGGCAGAGGACATGCAAAATCGGTTCTTTCAATTTGATGTTGAAACGGACGCACAGGAGTATTTCAATACTTCATATAAAAGGGTTCAGCTCGGCGACAAGATGGAAGTGACGGTATCCGTTGAAACCTATGTTCGTGGATTGGGTGTGTTTAAAATACCGATAACCGTTACAAGCCACAGATCGGGCATATCGGAAAAATATTGGAAGTAGGTGACGGTTTTGAAAGTTTTATCTTCAAAGAAAGCCGAGGGTTATATAATGCCCTGCGTTTTGATAATTGTCTTGGCTGCAATCTTCTCTGGAATATTCGTTTATTCGGCTTCGCTTTCAAAAGTCAATGTTATGAAAGAGAACAGTAAGATTGTTCTTGACAGTTTTGTAACGCAAAAAGCAACCGAGATATTCAACAGCATAAAACAGGGCAATGACTATACGGAGGTAATTGATCAGAGCCGTTATCAATCTGCACTCATCAACTTTTGCACATTGGAAAGAGACGGTGAAAACCTGTATAGTATAGATGCGGACGGCAAAGAGCAGTTCCACATATCCGAACCTGTAATCAGCTTCAAAGCGGAACACGAGCTTAAACTGTGCGTAAGTTATACGATGTCGGTACCGATTTATTTTGCAGGTGCGTATATCACTTCTGCATCAATTCCGGTGGAAGTATCGTCCGTATTAACCGAAAAATTCTGATTTATGGAGGAAAAAGAGTATGAAAAAGTTTAAAGGAAACAAGATTGTTATATTACTGTTTGCGGCAGTAATCATTGCTTTGGCGGTATTTGCGATATTAAAGAGCCGCTCGTCTGACAACAAGAAAACTGAAATTGTTTCAAAGACAACGACCGAAGCGGTTGAAGTATCCGATGATATTGTTATCAAGGATAACCCGACCGAGAAAGTCGAAAATACAGAGAAAATGTCGAAAAAGGTAATCAAACCCGAAGAAACGATAACAAAGAAAAAGAGTACGGGTAATAAGGTTCAGAAGGTTAACACGGAAAAACCTGCCGCACCCGTAACAAGAGGCAATCCGGCAGGCATATCGCAGGGTAAGAATTATGAAATTATCGACAACGGCAATGATGATGTGAATGAATACAACTGCGGAACGAAGGGACATCACTGCGACAGCAAGGAGACACACGACTTTATAGTGAGCCTTGAAAAGAAAGGCTGTCCGTACTGCGGTTCACATTCCTGCAAGAGTTTCTATACCTATGACGAATGGGGTAACGCCTGTTATGATCCGACGAAATGTGACAAGTATTCCGAAAAGAACGATCCTTGCGAATACTGTCAGGTTTGCGGTAAAAAGGTCGGAACAGGCTCGGGTGATACTTGTGTCAGATTTACGGTTGACACCAAATGTCCCGAATGCGGTAAAAATGTAAAGGCTAAAACTTGCCATTCGCATTAAATATTTATATTAAACTTGCAATTCGCTTGCATATCGCAATCATTTGTGATATACTAATTGCGAAAGGAAGTGTTTTTATGGCAAGAACATCAAATGTTTTCGCACGAGTTGAACCTCAGATTAAAGAGGAAGCCGAAGAAATCCTTGAGCAGCTCGGTATTCCGATGTCAAATGCTGTCGGAATGTTTTTAAGACAGGTTGTTATGCAAAGAGGAATTCCTTTTGAAATGAAGTTGCCTAAAAATATGCCTTTGGCATACGAAGGTCTTTCAAAGTCTGAGTTTGACGCTGAAATGGAGAAAGGAATGGCGGATGTAAAAAACGGCAATGTAGTTTCGGCAGATGATGCGGAAAAATATATTCGTCAAAAATACAGTATATGAATTGGAAAATTGTTTATACCCAAAAAGCGTTTGAGGATCTTGACGGTATTGTTGATTATATCTCGAATGTTTTGCTTGAACCCGAAATTGCCAAGAACCTGTTTAATCTGATTGTCAGAGAAATCAAGGGACTTAATCAGTTACCGATGAGACACAGGCTTTGGGACGATGAACCTTGGCGAAGTCAGGGCGTTCGTGTAATGAGGGTTAAAAATTACTTGGTCTTTTATTATCCGAACGAAAAACAAGCGACTGTGTATATTACAAGAATTATGTATGCAGGCAGAGATATTTCAAAACAACTCAGTGAAGAATAGAATATTTTTGTCAACTTATTTTGTAAAAGCTCGATTAAAAGTCGGGCTTTATTTTTTTGGAAAGTGAGATGATGAATATAAAAAAGGTAATTTCAATCATAATGGTTTTCTGCGTGGTTTTCTCTTCAATTTCTATTGCCGTGTTTTCTCTGTCTTGGGACGGAAGCTCGGCTGGAGGAAGCACAAACGCAGTAAACGGAAGCGCAACGGGATATGTTATCCGTGATACAGAAGATGCAAATTGTGTTGTGGGATATCGCTTTTCTTCCGTAACTTCTTCGGGAGCAATGAAAGTAACGAAAGTAATTGACGTTTACCGAAACACGGGCAACGGAAATAACGCATACGCAAATTCGGCTAAATTCTCTACTAAATATAACAAGAAACAGCTTATTGCCAATAAGAATAAGAAAATGACAACAACATATAACAAGACCAACTGCCTGAAAGAAAAGGATGTGGGATTTACAACATCACTGCCTAATCCGAACGGAGTCGGCGCTTGGCAAAAATATGAAGCGAATATCAATAAAGTTCTTCTGAAGCTTGGTGTCGGCAGTGTCGCCAATATGAATTACGGAGATAAAGTCATAATTGAACCGCTGTTTGATATTTGTCTTGCAGGTGAGTATCAGGCTTTGACAGTCAGTGAAATATCATACTGCGGAAGAAGCGTGTTGGGCGGAGGTTCGGTAGGCGGTGCTCCCGATAACACGTCGAGAACGTGGGGATTTATTGCAAACTATACAAACAGAATATGGCCCAATAAGCTATATACTCCCGACGGTCAGGGCTTGTGGTCGGGAGTAGGCGCAATCGCCGGTTCGTCTAAAGCAACATTTGATAATATTCTTTCAAAAGGATACGGCGCAGGAATAGCATACAATGAGAAAACAAACAGCTCGTATGTTATTAACTTTAACGGCAACGGTGCAACGGGCGGATCGACACCTTCAATGTCAATGACAAGAGGAACGGCTAAAAACCTGACCGCAAACGGCTTTACAAGAACAGGCTATTCGTTCGGCTCGTGGAACACGAAAAATAACGGTACGGGAACAGTTTATGCCGACAAACAATCGGTTAAAGACCTGACAAGCGGAACAAGCATTACCTTGTATGCTATATGGAAACCGATAACTTATTCCATAGTATTTGACGGCAACGGTAACACGGGCGGCTCGACAGCTTCTATGTCAATGACATATGATGCTGCGAAAAATCTCACAGTTAACGGATTTGTAAAAACAGGATATGTTTTTGACGGATGGAATACAAAAGCCGACGGTACGGGAACGAATTATACAGATAAGCAGTCGGTTAAGAATCTGAGTTCCGTGAACGGCACAACGGTAACTCTTTATGCAAAATGGAAACCGATAACCTATACAATCAGGTTTGACGGAAACGGAGCGACAAGCGGTGCGACGGCACAGATGTCTATGGCTTATGATGTGGCAAAGAACTTAACGGCTAACGGATTCTCAAAATCGGGCAGTCACTTTACAGGCTGGAATACGAAAGCCGACGGCTCGGGAACAGGGCTTTACAACAAGCAATCTGTCAAGAATCTGATAGCCGTAAACGGTGCAGTCATTATACTGTATGCTCAATGGTCAACAAATTCATATACTGTTGCCTTTGTCGGTAACGGCAATACTGACGGAAACACTTCAAGTATGACGATGAAGTTTGATGAAACAAAAGCGCTTAACAAAAACGGATATGTCAAAACCGGATACAGCTTTACAAAGTGGAATACAAAATCAAACGGAACGGGTACAGCATATTCAAATCAACAGTCCGTAAAAAATCTTACAAATGTAAACGGAAGCATATTTTTCCTGTATGCACAGTGGACTCCGAATAATTATGTTATTAAGTTTAACGGTAACGGAGCTACAAGCGGCTCAACCGCTTCAATGAATATGACCTATGATGTTGCAAAGAATCTTACGCCAAACGGTTTTGCAAGAACAGGATATATCTTTAACGGTTGGAACAGATTTGCAAGCGGTATAGGAACAAGCTATTCAGACAAGCAAAGTGTTAAAAATCTTTCATCAACAAACGGAGCAATTGTAAATCTCTACGCAAAATGGAAACCGATAACATACACGATCAAGTTTGACGGCAACGGTGCAACAGACGGTTCAACGGCTTCAATGTCAATGACGTATAATGTTTCAAAGAAGCTGACTGCAAACGGATTTACAAGAATGTCATATAAATTTATCGGTTGGAATACCAAAGCCGACGGTACGGGAACAAATTATACGAATAAGCAGTCGGTAAAGAACCTGAGTTCGACAAACGGAGCAACCGTCACGCTTTATGCCAAGTGGCAGTACGACCCGATACTTGCCGTAAAGGAATGTGATGTTTACAGCGGCGCAAAGAATAACAAAACCACGCTGTTCGGAATTTCAACAGGAAATGTCTTTGACGATTACGAGTATAAAACAAACTATCCGACAATCGGTAGTACGGTTTGGTACAATGTTTTCTTCCCGTCAGAGGCTGAGAATATAAAGGTAAAGCAGTATGTCAAATATAACGGCGGTTTGTGGGATACAAAAAAGGGAACTCTCAGCGGTTCAAATTCTTCCTCTCAGTGGTTCCCTGTTCAGTTCACGGGAAAGTATAAGACTGTTAAGGCGGACACGGCGTATTACGAAATACAGACAAAAACCGATTGGGTTGATTCGACAGGTAAGGTACTTAAAAGCGGATCTGTCAAGACTTTCTATATCCCGATTAAACCTGTTGTATACAGAAGTCAGGTAAGCGCATCGGGATATGAGGGCAACACCGTTGCATATAACGGCTTGTCGGGCTCGGGAGGAAAACTGTATTCCGGTCAGCATATACGAACAGCATATAAATACACGGCTGATAACACTTGGTCTGCAACGGAGTATTTAAGAGGAGCAATGTATTACCATAACGGTTCAAAATGGGTGAACGCCTACAATTCAAACGGAGGCTTCGACACCGCAAAGAATAAAACAGGTATTGAAAAATCGGCACCTATAACTCTCAACAGTTCGATAGAAAGCTATACCGTACCGAAAACAACTCAGAATAAGCTGAGATTTAATCTTCAGACTTGGTGGACGAGCGATAAGATTCACACATTTGAAGAAACTTGGTACGACCTGCCTGTTGTGCAGTCTGATGTTGCAACTTCAAAAATTACTCTTATTGATTCACAAACAAAGGTCAGCCTTGATCCGAACAATCTTGAAGCAGGTCAGTCGGTTCTTGTAAGATACACATACAAGAATAATACCGATGCAAAGGTATATGTTGAGGGATTCAGAAATGACAGGAAACAAATAAGCGGTGTATACGCAATACCTGCAAGGTCGTCAATCACGGTTGACGGATACACTTTCACCGTTCCGAATAAGAGAGAAATAAGCATATGGGGCGGAGTTTATCTTGAAGGAATGGGTATTTACAACACAAGCTATGAAACAAACGGAAACAATAATGCGATGACGTTAAAATGTAAGGTTAAGCACCCGTTAACGCTCATTCCGATTACTCCGAATGCCGATTACAGAGAAACTACCGATGTTGTAACGAGCTTTTGGCTTAACAATTCATATTCGGACAGCTACACTCCGAGCGAGAACATATCTGTTAA
>CALBHM010000450.1 GCA_937892835.1 uncultured Ruminococcus sp.
AAGAAAGCTGAAATGAAGAAGAAGCTTGATGAGGAAGGTTTCGGTTATCTTGTCTGATTCAATGAAAAGAACCATAAAATTTACGATTCCCGAGGAATTTGACGGCAAAAAGGTCATAGCCTATCTCAGAGGAGAGGCGAAAATTTCTGCACGGCTTTTAAAAAGCCTGAAAAGAATTGAAAACGGAATAACGCTCAACGGCGAACACATCAGAACGATAGACATTTTGCACACGGGCGACGAGTTGAAGATTGAAATTCCGTGTCCCGACAGTGAGATTGAGCCGATGAATATTCCGATCGACGTTATATATGAGGACGACGATCTGATTGCTGTCAACAAATCACCGTTTCTAGCCTGTCACCCGACGCATAACCACCAGGGAGACACGCTGGCAAATGCCCTCGCTTATCATTTAAAAAGCGAGGGCAAGCAGTCGGTTTTCAGAGCTGTCGGCAGACTTGACAAAGGCACGTCGGGAATAGTGATTTGTGCTTTAAACAAGCACAGTGCTGCCAAAATTCCGAAAACTGCTGAGAAGGAATATCTTGCCGTTGTTTCGGGAAAAACGGATAAATTCGGAACGATTGACAAACCGATTTACCGTCCCGATCCGATGAAAACTCTCAGAGCCGTCGGCGAACAGGGCGACAGAGCCGTTACGCATTGGGAGACTATTGCAACGGATGGCGAAAAATCGCTTGTAAGGGTGTGGCTTGAAACAGGCAGAACGCATCAGATTAGAGTGCATTTCTCCTCGATCGGTATGCCGCTTGTCGGCGACAGCATGTACGGCACGGACGAAATGAATCTCGGTCATCAGCTTCTGCACTGCGCCAGGGTGAGCTTTGTTCATCCCGTAACAGGCGAGAGGATAACCCTCGAAGCCTCAATGCCGGAGGACATGAAAAAGATTGCGGATAGTCTTAAATAATAAATAATTATAAATTAGCAATTAAAGATATAAAATATACCGCCGGTTTGGCAGATAGTGATAAGGAAGTATTGAAATTATTGTTATCTGCCGACAAGCAGGGTGTAAAATGGAAACACGCATATCACTTTTTAAGGTGGTATGCGTGTTTTCATATTTTATGAATATCAATGCATTATATGTGAGCATTTAAGTGTTAAAAAATCCTTGTTTTATGCGGTTTTTAAGGTCTGAAATCGGCAAGGTAATATAATATCATTACTTCACTCAAAAATGGGGTTTTATTT
>CALBHM010000451.1 GCA_937892835.1 uncultured Ruminococcus sp.
AAGAATTTAAGAAAATGTTTCCCGAAATAAATCCATGAGGTGAGAATAAAATGGAACTGATAAAGGTCACAAAAGAAAACCTTGAAAAAGAACACATATGCTGTGCAATTTCAAACAACAAGGATATTCAGGTCATGTCTAAGAAAGCATGGCTAGCCGATCGTTTTGATGAAGGCCTTGTCTTTCTGAAAGGCAACGTTCGTGGAAAATGCTTTATAGAATATATTCCGGCCGAATATGCGTGGGCTCCGATAGAAGCGGACGGTTATATGTACATAAACTGTCTCTGGATCTCGGGTCAGTTTAAGGGTCACGGATATTCAAATCTTTTACTCGACGAGTGCATTAGAGACAGTAAAGAAAATGGCAAAAAAGGTTTGGTTATTCTTTCCTCGGCAAAAAAGCTGGGATTTCTCTCGGACAAAAAATATTTGGAATATAAAGGCTTTACCGTTGCAGACAGATTCGGTCCTTACTTTGAGCTGCTGTATTTATCGTTTGATAAACTAGGTGCAAAACCACAGTTTAAAGTAAATCCGATTGAAAACAAAAACGGATTGGTTTTATATTATACAAATCAATGTCCTTTCACGGCTAAATATGTTCCGCTTTTGGAAAAAATTGCCGAAAGTAAAAATTTTTCTATGGAAACGATTCACATTTTAACGCTTGAACAGGCAAAAAATGCGCCTTGTCCTTTCACAACATTTTCGCTTTTTTACAACGGAAAACTCATCACTCATGAGATACAGTCCGAGAAAAAGTTTGAAAAAATTCTTGATGCATTAAGGTGATAAAATGTCATGGTTTAATTTTATCGGTTTGATTTTTGTTGTAATTATTTTGATACCGAATATAATTTTTGCTTACACAAATAAGGACGGATTTCAAAACTATTACCACAATAAAATTGTAGAAACACTTGAACAGATTGGACGCTTCGGCTGCTTTATATTTATGTTTCTTACGCCGCCGTTTCTCAATCACGGATTCAAAATAAACGGAGCAAAAGCAGCATACATAATAACGGGATCAATTTTAATTGCTTTGTATTGCCTCGGCTGGATCGTTTTCAGGAAAGAAAACAGCGTCAGAAAATCCCTGGCTCTTTCGATCTTACCGTCGATATTATTTCTTGAAAGCGGAATTCTTTCACTTAATTTCCCGCTCATTGCTTTGGCACTGATTTTTGCACCGTGCCATATAATCATCAGCTATAAAAACGCAATATTACAGGAGGAAAAACATGAATAAACCATTTGAAGAAAGACTTCCGTTTTTTGCCTTGGGACTTGTCGTTCTCGCAATTTTTTACGGAATATATTTTACAAAAATGTTCGTGCAGAAAAAGCACGGAATACAAACACGACAGATAGGTAAACGAAAAGAGAAAGAGCTGCACACAGTTGAAAGGCTGATGTCGCTCGCAACGGGAAGTGTTGTTATTGCACAGCTTTTGTCAATCGCTCTCGATTGGAATTATATGCCGTCAAGCGCACGCTTTACGGGATTTTGTATCGGTATGCTCGGCGATTTGGTTTTTCTTGTCTCGGTCATTTGCATGAAAGACAGCTGGCGTGCCGGTATTCCCGAAAGCGACAAGACGAAGCTCGTCACAAACGGAATTTACAAATTCAGTCGCAACCCTGCGTTTTTCGGCTTCGATTTGATGTATGTCGGAGTTCTGCTGATGTTCTTTAACCCTGTTAATCTGATATTCTCTCTTTTCCCGATAATAATGCTTCATCTCCAAATTCTTCAAGAGGAAAAATACATGGAAGCAACCTTCGGAAAAGAATATCTCAATTATAAAAAGAAAACCTTCCGCTATCTCGGAAATAAACCAACAAAATAATGGAGGCATAATATGATCCCGACATGGAAAATCTATCCCCGTTCCCAATCGAAGGATACGGTTTATTTAAAAAATGTTATAACAGACCCAACCATTGAGGTGGGCGACTACACATACTACGATGACTTTGAAAATGACCCGAGAGATTTTCAGAAGAACAACGTTCTCTACCACTATCCCGAGTGCAATCCCGAA
>CALBHM010000452.1 GCA_937892835.1 uncultured Ruminococcus sp.
AGCGCTGAAAATACTTGGCGGGCAGCCGCCCGGGAAGATAAGGCGACGCCGACATCATTGAACAGTCGTTTTCGTAACGGCTGTTTTGCTTTCACGGATCCTGTCAGCAGACGGGGTCTGTTTTTTTAAAAATATTTGTAAAAGCTATTGCATTTTCACAAAACCTGTGATACAATAGCTGTTGCGTGAATATATCGAAAGAGGTGAAACACATGAAGGAAGGAATCCATCCTAAGTACGAAGAGACAGTTGTTCGTTGTGCTTGCGGTAATGAGATAAAGACTTGTTCAACAAAGAAAGATCTCCGTGTTGATATTTGCTCAAAATGCCACCCGTTCTTTACAGGTAAGCAGAAGCTTGTTGATACCGGCGGACGTGTTGACCGCTTCAATAAGCGTTTCAATTTGTCTAAATAATGATGAGAGAAAAGGCGGTGTATTTAACACCGTCTTTTTTTAGGTAAAAGGAGGGGGATCGCCTTGGAGTACAGAACGATTGCGAAAGCCTCGAACGATGAATTTGTTGAGAAAAAATCAAGATTTATCGGCTATATTAAGCCCGTCACAACTCAGGATGAGGCGGTCGCCTTTATCAATGATATGAAAACGAAGCATTGGGATGCGACCCACAATGTTTATGCCTATGTCCTCAGGGATGGGCAGACACGCCGCTATTCCGATGACGGTGAGCCGCAGGGCACGGCCGGAATTCCTGTGCTCGATGTTCTCATCAAGGAGAATTTGACCGACTGTGTTGTTGTTGCGACTCGTTATTTCGGCGGCACGCTTCTCGGCACGGGCGGACTCGTCAGGGCATATTCCCACACCGCTAAAATAGCCGTTGAGGCCGGTGGAATCATAACGATGAAGCTTTGCAAGGTGCTGCGGGTCTGCTGCGATTACAATTTTTACGGTAGGCTCAATTCGCTCATTCCCGAGTGCGGTGGAGTGATTGACAATGCGGATTTTGCGGATACGGTGACGGTAACCTTCAAAATGCCGACCGATGACGTAGATAATTTTGAAAAAAAGCTTGTCGATTTAAGCTTTGGAAAGTTCAAAAGTGAGGAAATCGGCGAAGTATTTGAGGCTATGCCTTAAATTTTTTAAAATAAAAAGAGGAAAAGGGCGAAAAACGGAGTATATATTTTTAAGAAGCCTTCGGGAGGTGTTTTGCATGGGAAAAACGGTCAGAGAAAGACTTTGCGAAAACGAGCATCTTATTCTGAGCAGTAATGCCTGCTTCTCCGATTCGAGCAGGGGCAGAGTGGTCTTTGAGCCGGAAACCGAGCTGAGAACATGCTTCCAGCATGATCGTGACCGTGTCATACATTGCAACTCTTTTCGCCGTCTCAAGCATAAAACCCAGGTTTTCCTTTCGCCGCAGGGCGATTACTATAGAACACGATTGACCCACACCCTTGAGGTCGCACAGATTGCCAGGACGATCGCCGTCTGTCTCGGACTTAATGAGACACTGACGGAGGCGATTGCGCTTGGTCATGACCTTGGACACACACCGTTCGGCCATGCAGGCGAGCGTGCGCTCAACAGCGTTTGTTACGGCGGCTTCCCCCACTATGAGCAGA
>CALBHM010000453.1 GCA_937892835.1 uncultured Ruminococcus sp.
TAAATTTTGTTCTGCAAACGGTTATTAGGAGGATTAAAACCGAAAGGCCTGCCGCTCCGATACCGGCTAAGCTTAAAATAGGCGTATCTTCGATTCTGAAATCCTGTGCGAAGCCCCAAATTGACGGCGCATTCATGGAAAGATCGGTGTATTCGGAGCCTTGCTGGAAATAAACCGAGAATACGCTGAAAAAGTTTCTTCCGGCAAGGAGAGCCGGAATGACGCTCAGGCAATACATCAGCGGGATTAACAGCATATGCTTTATTTTGATTCTCTTTTTCAACCATAAGCAAATAAACAGCGGAGCGATAAAAATGCTTTGAAGCTTAATTGCAAAGGCTATGCCGTACATGATTGAGGCTTTAATCGGCTTGTCTTTCAAGATAAAAGCTACTGTTCCGAGAAGAAAAGCGGTATATATTGCATCGCATTGCGCCCATGCAGCGGAATCCATGATTACCGTCGGGCAAAGAAAAGCCGCAAGATAAGAAAAGGCGGCTTTGGTTTTATTTTGGGTCAAGGTGTAAACAATATCGAAAACGAAATATGCCAGGAAAAAGTCAAACAAGACCGAAACGGCTTTAACGGCATACAGCCTGTTGACCGGGAAAAGGGTTATTGCGGCGAGAACGTAAGTATAAGGGCAGGTGTAATCACCTAAATATGCACCGAATCTTTGAAATTTGCCAAAGGAGTCCATTGAATTCATCCATGTAGATAAATACTGGTCAAAGTCTCTGGTTTCATTGGCGAAAAAAGGTATTCTCAAAGCAAGACCGATGACGGAGGCAATAAGAATTATAAAAATGAATTTTTTGTTTGAATCGGTTCGTTGCATTATGCGTCCTCCTCGACGGATGTTCTCTTATGATGAATTTTAGCATAAAACAAATATAGTGTCAAATTGGTTTTGAAAAGGTTTTTATTAATTGACGGCGCAACCTTTTGATGATATAATCAAGGCGGTGATTAAATTGAGTATGAGAAAGCAGATAAAATTTAATAACGGACACCTCAAGGTTTTACAAATTTCCGACTTGCAGGATAATCGTTTCACTTGTGTTGATACGCTTCGTTTTATGGAGGCAGCGGTGAAAAGTATAAAGCCCGATTTGATAGTTTTTACAGGTGATCAGCTTGATGTCGTTGACCTTTGGGGCAAAGGAGAAAAATGTCGAAAAAATGTTGAAAAGGCAATTAATCGTCTTTTCAGCGTTTTTGAAAGCTTTAATATTCCTTTTGTGCTGACATTCGGTAACCACGATCGTGAAACAGGACTTTCGAACGATGAACAGGCGAAAATCTATGCTAAGATGAAAAACTGTATCTGCTTTGACGATGTGAACGACGGCAGACCTGATGCGGCTACGTTCAATGTTCCGATTTTGTCCTCCGACGGAAGTTGCACGGCGATGAATATCTATGTTGTTGATACAGGCACAAAGGTCAAAGGTGTTTATGGCGGTGTCAGGAAGGAACAGCTTGAATGGCTTGACAAAACAAGCCGTGAAGTCAATGCGGATTCAATCGTATTTCAGCATATTCCTGTTGATGAAATGTATGAATTGCTCGAAAAAGTTCCGAAAGGAACAAAGGGTGCGGAGCCTGCTTACGGAGACAGAAAAGGCGAATTTTATAAACGAAGAGATGATATTAAATTCATGGGCGCATATGGCGAAACGCCGGCGGCTCTGTCACCTGAGTGCGGCGAATTTGAACAGCTGAAAAAGCAGGGAGATGTTTTTGCCGTATATTGCGGCCACGACCATTATGACAGCTTTATCGGCACGGTTGACGGAATTGACCTCGGCTATTGCCCGGGTGCAGGCTACAACACCTATGGTATCCGTCAAAGAGAGGTCCGGGTATTCGAATTCGATGAAAATGATGTAAAAAATTACAAGACATATACTGTCAGCTATGGTGATGTGTGTGACAAGCCGCTTGCCGAGCCTGTCAAAACATACATTTTCAGTATTGCGCCGTGTTGCACTCCTCAGCTGCCGATGTTTGCGGTGAAGGTATTTTCGCTGCTTACCGTAATTGCAGTCTTGTTTGTTCTGCTGGCTAAAATAATAGGTTCGAAGATTGTTATCGGAATATTGTTGGCAATACTTGCTGTTGCCGTAATCTATTTCGGCGGAGCGATAATTTATAATATTGTTACGAGAAAAAAGCTGATTGAGAGGTATCAAAATGAACGAGGTAATTAAAACAATTCTTGAAAGACAGACAATAAGGTCATACAAAAAAGAGCAAATCACGGACGAACAACTTGGTCTGCTCATGCAGGCGGCGAAGAAAGCACCGAGCGGCAGAAATATGCAGCCGTGCCATGTCCGCTTTATTCAGAACAGAGAAATGCTTGACAAAATGAATACAGATTTTAAAGAGCTTGTCGGCTATGATACACCGGCTTATACTCGCTGGGATGTGAACCCTGTTTACCACAACGCTCCGACCTTTGCTGTACTATTTGCCGAAAACGAGAGTTACATGGACGGCGGAATCATGTGTGAAAATATTTGCATTGCCGCTCAGAGTCTCGGTCTCGGAACGTGCATAATTGCAAGTGTCGGTGCACTTTTTGCCGACGGAAATGCCGAGGGAAACAAGTGGAAAAAAGCTTGGGATATTCCCGAAAATTATAAATTTCTTATCGCTATTGCAATAGGATATCCGGACGAGAAACCCGAGGAAAAGCCACGCTTTGATGACCGTATAAAGGTAATAAGATGAAATATTCGATAGACAGAATTGAAGAAAAAATTGCAATTTGCGAGGATGATGACGGCAATATTTTGAAGCTGACACTTGATGAATTGCCGCAGAACGTTCATGAGGGCGACATCATAGAGCGGACGGAAAACGACTTTGTAATTGATGCCGGCAAAACGCAAATCCGCCGCAAAAAAATGGCGGAATTGCAAAAAAATATTTTCAAGAAAAAAAGTAAATAAATAACGGTCTGCATCCGAGAAAAAGATGCAGACCGTTCAATTTTTATAGTTTTACGACAATGTATTCGTCGGTTTCAACTATGCAATCCTTGCTTGGATAGGATTTGATTTTTGAATATTTTTTATTGGCTTCGTCATATTGCTCACGAGTGCAATGTTTAAAGCTGACACCGATGTAATCGCAGAATTTATAAAATTCTTCTTCCGGCTTGCTGTAATCAAAGCTGTTTTCAATGCTCCATGTCAGATAGGATCTGCCGATATAATCGTAAATCTTTTTTGATGTGGCATAGTTTTGAGGCGAGCCGAATCTGTGAACAATTTTGCCGACCAATGAGGAATCGGCTACAGTAATTTTATCTTGAAGCGATTCGGATACTGCATATTGGCCGATAAAAATTACCGGCTTACTCATGTCGCAGCTTTCCGTTAATCGGCTGTTAATTGTTAAAATAACGTTTTTCTCTTCTTCGTAGCGTTGATTGTTTATCCAATAGCTTTTGTTCGATGCGCCGATTTGAATTATTAACGTGAAAACAAATAAAGCAGCAAAGACTCGTTTAACAAATATTTTGCCGGACTGTATATTGAGACATAAGAGTAAAGCTGTGAAAGCAACAAAGAAGGGCATTCCCTGTTCTGTTCTGTATTCTGCACCGCCGCATCTGTACAGCGTCATGGCGAAGACGGGAATCAGAGAACCGAGAAATAGAATTACGCTCGAGAACTTTTTGCTTTTTTTGATGTTAATAATAAAAAGAATAAATGCAACAATTCCGGCTACAAGGAGAACGGTAAAGGCGGGATTGCAAAAGATCTTGAGTCCCCAATAAGATATATAAGAACGAATAAGAGCTCGGACTGCCGTAAAACTTGCTGTCCAGAAGCTTTCGGTCATTGCATAATTGTTCGGCTTGATTGAAAAAATCCTTATTATAACTTTGGTTATTGCTGCTTCCGCCAAAATTCCGAGACCGAGAATGATGGCATGGTAAAGTCCTTTTACAATTACTTCACCTGTTTTTATTCCTTTTTCCTTACGATCTTTCAAAATGAAAACAGCAAAGACAATGCCGACATAAGGCAGTATCATGCATTCATACCATGAAAAGACAAACATCATCAGTACAATCGGCAGGAAAAAGCTGCGCCATATATCGCTGTATTTAATAGAAAAATATAAGGCCAAGGAAAGAAGAACCGTGCAGCCGCCGACAGTCAAAATTGCACCGTTATAAATAAAATATTCCGGCAAAAGAGGAAATGAAATATATATGCAGGAGAAGATGATTGACGGAACAATACTTCTATATTCCATGAAGCCGTCAAAAATAGCAAGTATTATAAGTGTGCCGAAAATAAAACAAACGATTCCGAGAAGCGGCTCGAACCATACAGGACAATTCCAAAGATTCAAAGCTTTTTCAACAATCGTGGCAGTGAACCTGCCTTGGCTGAAAAGAATTCCGCCATAATAGCGATCATAGCTCAGCCAGTCGATCGACGGCGACGGGTTTGCAAGATAAAACCCATATGTTCCGAGAGCCGTTAATGCAACCGCTATCAGATAAAACGGATTGGTAATACGTTTGCATATCGACTCTTTGAGGTTGAGGTTTTCATTTGATAATTTATAATTTTTCATTTTGACCT
>CALBHM010000454.1 GCA_937892835.1 uncultured Ruminococcus sp.
AAGATGCAGGAAGCCGAGGAAAACGAGCTAAAAAAAGAGAAAGACATGCAAAAAGCGATTCTCAAAATCAAGAGCAAATACGGCAAGAACTCCATAATCAAGGGCATGAACCTCAAAGAGGGTGCAACCGCACTTGAAAGGAACAAACAAATCGGAGGTCACAAGGCATGAGCGGAAAATACGATGATATAATCAACCTCCCCCACCATGTCTCGTCGAAGCGGCCACAGATGTCACGCTCGGCAAGGGCAGCGCAGTTTGCTCCATTTGCCGCAATAGTCGGACTTGACGACGAGCTGGAGGAAACGGCAAGGCTGACGGACACAAAACCGGAGCTTGAGGAAGCAGAAAAAGAAAAAATCAACCGTGTTCTTCTTGAAATAAAGAATAATCCCCAAAAGGAAACGGCTGTCGAGCTGACAATTTTCCGCCCCGACGGCAGGAAGGACGGCGGAGCGATAATCACCCGCCCCTGTTCGGTCAGAAAAATTGACGAAATCGAGCGCAAGCTCATTATGAACGACAGAAGCGAGATTGAATTTGACAATATTTTGTCAATTGAAATCAGCAAATAAACTTTAAAATTTGTTCATTTTGCTTGACTTGTCGCATAAATATGTTATAATCATACGGTAACCCGATTGAGCCGAAGATATTCGGCAGCAAGTGGTGGAGTCTGTCATAGAACGTCATGTTCTATTTGTTTCGGGTTATATTGACCTTATTAATCTTTGGTCTTTTCAGGCAGGATCCGTAGAGATTCTGCCTTTATTTTTTGCAACTCGACACGATGAGATGTACAAATGCTTTAGATTCCGCCCGAAATAATTTTAGGAGTGTCAAACCATGAACCCAATCACGATCACAGCCCTGATTCTGTTCGCCGTCACTTACATACTGATGATGGCTTTTCAGAAAATCAGACCCTATGTTGCGATAGGCTCGGCATTGATATTTATTGCCCTTGGCGTTATTGCATCAGTCTCACCCGACCTTTTCGGCAGCGGATTTTTCAGCGTAGGTGAAGCAACATATTCTTACGGTTTCAAACAAGCTCTCGGAGAAATCGACTGGAACGTTTTATTGATGATAGCCGGTACAATGGGAACGGTCTATCTTTTCATCGAGTCAAAAATGCCGCAGCTCATGTCCGACGTTTTGATTTCCAAAATGCCAAACGTCAAGTGGGCGATTGTTTGTCTTTCACTTTTCGCAGGTATTGTATCTGCGTTCGTTGACAACGTTGCGACGGTGCTCATGATTGCGCCCGTTGCCCTCGCCTTCTGCAAAAAGGTCAACATCTCCCCTGTTCCGTCAATCATTTGTATTGCGATATCCTCGAATCTCCAGGGTGCGGCAACGCTCGTCGGCGACACAACGTCGATTCTTCTTGTCAAATCGGCTAACCTCGACTTTTCCGACTTCTTCGTTGACGACGGAAAGCCCGGCATGTTCTGGGTCGTTGAGGCAGGCGCACTTGTCAGTGCTCTCATAATCCTCGTCATGTTCCGCAAGGACAATGCAAAGATTGAATTCAACGCAAGAACAAAGGTTGAGGATAAATTCCCGACCTTCCTCCTCGTTGGAACGATCGTGCTTCTCATCGCCGCTTCGTTCATTCCCTATAAGGACGGTGCAGCCGAGGGTCAGTTCTACAAGCCCGACATCACAAACGGTCTTATCTGCATCGGCTTCTTCGTAATCGGCATTATTCGTGAGGTTTTCTTCAACAAGAATTACAAGATCGTCAAGGACACATTCAAGGAGATCGACTACTACACGATTGCACTGCTCACGGGACTTTTCGTCGTAATCGGCGGAATCAAGAACGCCGGCGTTATCGACGTTATCGGAAATGGAATTGCAAAGCTTGGCTCAGGCTCTGAGTTCATCATTTACACGATTATCGTTTGGATCTCCGTTATCCTCTCGGCATTTATCGACAATATTCCCTACACGGCAACGATGCTCACCATTGTTCCCGTTATCGCCGCCGACATGGGTATGGAGCCTAAGCTTCTTTATTACGGACTTCTCTGCGGTGCAACACTCGGCGGAAATCTCACTCCGATCGGCGCAAGCGCAAACATTGCCGGAATCGGAATCCTCAAGAAAGAGGGCTACGAGGTCAAGGCAACAACATTCATGAAATACGGCGTACCGTTCACCCTCGCCGCAGTGCTGACAGGTTATATCCTTATCTGGTTCATCTGGAGATAAAAAAATAAAAGAAAAAAAACAAGGCATTCCGATATGGTTTGCCTTGTTTTTTGACTTTCACTGTTATTTTTATATGTTATTCAACTGTTCCGATTACAAAAGCTCCGTTCGACGAATCGGAGCCGCCGACATTGGAAAAGCGGACAAATGCGCCGTATTTAGATACATCATCAATTCTTATATGGATATTGTCGCCGGATTTCAGGTCGATAATTGCCGTAAAATATTCCGTTTTGCCCGGCAGGAGCTTGCTTATATCCTGCTTGGTTTCGACCTCTTCATCATCTGTTCCGATATAAACTGCGGGGTTGGCATAAATCGGAGCAACGCCGA
>CALBHM010000455.1 GCA_937892835.1 uncultured Ruminococcus sp.
TTGAATTGAAAAGAGCATTCTCAAATCAGCTATCCGTTCGCAGATATTAAGAATGCTCTATTCCATATTCAATTATATCACTTTGACAAATCCTTGTCAAGCTGTTTTTTGTAAATCAGCAATATTTTTTGTAAAACCAACCGTCCAAACTTTACCAAATAATCGTTGTTAAGGTATTGCGTTCGGCACGCCTGTTTCCAATTCGATGACAGAACTTTATGTAATGACAAGGTATCTGCGTCCTGACTTACTTAAACAGGCAGGTGTTGAACGGTTTGATGACTGGGCAGCAACATTTGGGAACGTTGTGACTAAAAATCAGCAGACGGCAGACGGTACGCTGAAAATGAAAACAAGCTTTGCAAGTTTTATGAATTTGCCGGAATTAATGTCAATGTATAAGGAATTTGCTGATGTTCAGAGTGCTGATAAACTTAATCTTCCACGTCCTGAACTGAAAACAGGAAAGCCGCAGATAATCAGCGTTCCGGCAACTCCTGAACAGAAAATATATGTACAGGAACTTGCAGAGAGAGCAAAAGCAATTGAAGATGGTTCTGTAGACCCTCATGAGGATAATCATCTCAAAATTACCGGTGAAGCACGTCTTATCGGACTTGGCAACAAAGCTGTCAGCACACTTTATAAGAAGCGTGGAGAAGAAATACCATATGACTTTATCGATGATAAAAACAGTAAGGTTGATAAATGCATTGAAAAAGTTGCCGGAATTTACAGCAAAACAAATGATACAAAAGGTGTTCAGATTATTTTTTCAGACGTTGCAGTAAATTCAGATAATGGTAATTTTTCTGTATATGACTATATCAAAGATGAACTTATATCAAAAGGCATACCTGAAAATGAAATTATTTTTGCTCCGAAATCCGATTCAAAAGAACGTGAAAATATTTTCCGTGATATAAATGATTCAAAGTATCGTATTGTAATCGCAAGCACAGGAACTCTTGGAACAGGTGCAAATATTCAGCAGAACCTGTATGCACTGCATCACATTGATGTTCCATGGAAACCATCAGATTTTGAGCAGCGTGAGGGCAGAATTTTACGTCAGGGAAATAAGAATAAAGAAGTCGAAATTTTCAATTATGTCACCGAGGGAACGCTTGACAGCTATCTTTATCAGACTGTAACAAACAAGGCACGTTTTATCGCACAGCTCCTTGACAATAAAACTCCTGCAAGAGTGTCTGAAGACTGCGATGAAAAAGTGCTTACATATGGCGAAATTCAGGCAGCAGCAGAGGGAAATCCTGATTTTAAAAGACGTATTGAAGTATCAAATGAAATTGCAGAACTTACAATGCTGAAAAGTTCATATGACCATGAAACTGCCGCTGCAATGGAAAAAACTAAAAAAATTCCTGAAGAAATCAAACTGAAAAAAGAAATGTTGTCACAGGTTCAGAATGACAGAAAATCAGCTGAAAATATTCATGAAATTGCGTTGAAGAATGATAAATATACTGTCATGACAAGAGAAAAAGTTAATACCTGTCTTTTAAAAATGGCACAGGAAAAACTGGCAAATCCGGAAAAAGAAATTCCATCAATCAATATAAATAATTTTAAAGTTTCCGTTTATTTTGACAAACAGGATAATGAAGTCAGATTCAGTGTCAAAGGTGAAAGTACATATTCGTGTGTTGCCGGAACAACTGAAAATCAGGATAATTATCAGCGTTTGCAGAATCTTTTTGATAAAGCAATTCCGAAAAAAGAACAGAAAATCATTCAGGAAATCTCTGCTCTTGAAGATAATCTGAAACAGGCAGAAATTCGTGCTGAAACTCCTTTTTCACATGAAAATGAACTGAAAGAAAAAATTGAAGAATTTCAGGAACTTGAGAAAAAACTTGCAGGACTTTCAGTTCAGGAAGATGTTATTATTGACCCTGAAGAAGTACCGATTATTGAAACAGCAGAAGAAAAATCAATACGTGAAAAAATCTATAATGTTGATGAAAATGATTATCAGCCAACAGAAAATGATGATGTTTCAAATACATTCAGACGCTGAATATAAAAATGCCCTTGCTGTAAAAAGTAAGGGCATTTTAAAATATATAAAGGAGGAAAATCATGCAGAAAGAAGATTTTAATCAGCTTATAAACTCTGCACGTCAAACAGATTTGCTGTCATATTTTCAGCAAAGCGGCTATACTATTGAAAAAAGCGGCGGAAATTATTATGTTAAAGAAATCAAAGGTCTTTGCATAAGACCTGACACAAATCAGTGGTATAATCACTACACCAACACAGGCAGAACTAATAACTCAATTGACTGCTTAACGCTTGTGCTGGGACGCAGTTTCAATCAGGCTGTCTATGAACTTACAGGAAAAGATATTACTAATATGCGTTCATCAGATTATCCGAAAAAACAAGCTCCGCAGTATACATCACCTCCAAAAATCAAAAAGGAAAATAAGATTTTGCAAATGCCAGAACAGTCAGAAAATATGCGTCAGCTGTTTGCATACCTTTGTCAGACAAGAAAAATTCCGGCTGAAATTGTTGAGGAATTTGTTCATGCAAAACTGCTGTATCAGTCACAGAATATTGTTAATACAACTGTCAATGGTGTGCCGCAGACTTTCAAAAATGCTAATGCTGTTTTTGTTCACAAAAATGAAAAAGGCGAAATAATCGGCGGAGAAATTCAGGGCTGTAGTTCATTCAAAAGATTTAAAGGAATTGTAGCCGGAACCGGTGAAAGTGCATTTATGTTTATGCCATTTCCAACAAAAGATGGCAAGCCGAAACGTGCATATATTTTTGAAAGTGCCATTGATTTAATGAGCTTTTACACATTCTGCGACAAGAAAAAACTTACCGGTGCTGTATTTGTTTCAATGTCAGGATTGAAACCGACTGTACCTAAAAAACTGCATGATGAAGGTGTACAGATTATATCATGTGTGGATAATGATGATGCCGGAAGAAAATTTGAAGAAGAGAATAATTTTGTGCGTTCTGAAAGTGTAAAAAGTTATCTTGATTATAAAGGTTTTAAAGACTGGAATGAACTTCTGGTATTCAAAACTGAAAATCCTGATGCAAATATTATGGATAATAATTTGAAACAGGCTGAACAGAAAAGCGAAAAAACAAGGAGAAAATAATGAAAAAAATTTTAAAAAAAGGTGCAGTTGAGGTCTTTATTTCAGCTGATTTGTGCAGCTCGTTAATATCAGTTCTGAACAGCTTTATTGCCGCAGATTTTACAAATAAATACGCTGTTTATGCACAAAAAATCAAGGATAAAATTTTAAAGCATGGTCGTCATTTTATGAATAATAATGAGGAGAATGTAGCCATTTATTTTTATGAAAATGAAGCTGCATTGCTGATAAAATTATTTGCTATCTATGCAAATGCAGTTGAAGATTATGATTAAAAAAAGGGGGTTGGGGATTTCCACAATCTGCGGAGCAGAAAAACTTTTCATTCAGATTTTTATAAAAATCCGGTGAAAAGTTTCAGCCGTCAAGGTCGCAGACTTTGCCCAATAAATGAAGCGGAGCGAAATGTCCTGTTTTGCAAGTCCTTTAAGGGGCGTGCAAAACAGGTATTGGGTAAACACTACCCGTTTTGTTTATGCAATATCAGAAATTGCAGAATCTGAAAAAAGAAAGGTGAAAAAATGAGTAAATTAAGCATAAGCTTTACGCTCGGAAAAGCAAGTGTTCCTCATCAGGCAAACATTGAACATAACAATCGTGAATTTGTCGCAAACAATGTAAGCAAGGACAGAATTTCAGAAAATATTACATACATCAGACAGGATATACAGGAAGTTTATCAGCAGCTTTTTGGAAAAGCTCTTGAAGAATACAATACAAAACAGAAACAGCCTTGCAGACGCATAAAAGATTACTTCAGACATATTTCTGACAGTAAAAGAGAAGAAGCATTTTATGAAATAATTGTGCAGTTCGGTGACAGCAAAACCGCTCCATGCCAAAGCAAAACAGGAGAAATAACAAAATTTATGCTTGATGAATATATGAAGGATTTTCAGAAAAGAAATCCTAATCTGCACGTTTTCAATGCAGTTCTGCACATGGATGAAGCAAGTCCGCATCTTCATGTTAATTTTGTTCCATTTTATACAAAGGAAAGAAAAAAAGGTTTAAGCAAAGGAGTTTCAATGAAGTCGGCTCTTAACGAACAAGGCTTCACAGCAAAAAATTTTAAAGAAAACAGACTTGTTGCATGGGAAGAAAACGAACGTGGAATCATGGAGAAAATTTTAAACGAATATGGGTTTTCCCGTGAGGACAAAAATGCAAAATATGAACATAAAACTGTTGACGAATTTAAAAAATCTCAGGACGAAAAGAAAATTATCTTAGCTCTCAAAGAATCAAGAAAAGTTTCTGATGAAAAAATTTCTGCGGACAAAATCCGCCGTCTGAATGAAAAATTAAAGCTTGTGGAAAAAGAAAATAAAAATCTTGAAGTGCAAAAAAATTCTCCGTATAAATCATTTTTTTATTCATCTCCGGAAAAGCAGTCTTTTGTTCAGGCAAAACTTGATGAAAAATCTATCCCCTACCGTGAAACCGAAAACGGATTTGAAGCACAGGAATGTTATGTTGATGAAATCAGAAAAATTGAAAAGCAATTCACACCAACAGGTTCTGTACGTGATAAAATCCGTAATGATATTGACAGACTTCTGATGCAGTCATCAAATATTGATGAACTGCTTGAAAAACTTCAGAAAGAAAAATATGAAATCAAGCAAGGAAAATATCTTGCAGTCAGGTCAGTTGATTCCAAAAATTTTATACGCCTAAAATCTTTGGGTGAGCATTACAGTGAGTATGCCATTAAAAACAGAATCAGAGCAAAGAAAAAATATGAACTGGAAATTGAGAAAAAAATAAATTCTGTGAAAAAAGAAAGTACAGAATTTATTGTTTTGAGAACGATAAAATTTTATACGGCAGCTTTTTCAAATGGAGCATTGCCTGTCAGAAAACGTGAAAAAACAAAACCATTCTCATGGAATAATGACAGTGAACTTGACAAGCTTATCATTCTTAACAACAAAATAAATGCAGGTGCAACTCTTACCACTTTAAAAAAAGATTTTGAAAACAGCGAAAATGCTGTAACTGAAAAAGAAAAAATTCTTGATAAGGCAAAAGCAGATTTAAAAACTTTTTGTGACATTAAAGAAAAAACTGAAGTTATTTTTGAAAATAAAAAATCAGCAATTTTCACACATCAGCAAGCCGAAGAAACATTGAAACAGTATCCGAATATAAACAGTTTCAATTATAAGAATATTGAAAAACTGATAAATGATGAAACGGAAAATATCCGTCAGGCGGAAGAAAATCTTGAAGCTGAAAAGGAAAAACTCAGACAGTCAGCTGATATCTTTTCTGTTGCAGAAAAAGTTTTTGGTGGAACTTATGTTCAGTCGCTCGTTCATGAAGAACGTGACCGTCAGGAATCAGAATTTATTCCTAACGGTCTGAAAAAATCATAAAAGCCAATAAATATTTTCTTATCTTTGCTATTTTTTACAAATAATCACTTGACAAAACTCGATAAATGTGATAAACTTAATAATGTTGATAATGTTAAAATTATCATGACAAAAGGTATCTTGACAACTGAACAGTGAGTCACGCTGTAGAATATCATAAATGACTGTGCATTAAAAACCTCCATAAAATGGAGTGGTACTGCTCGGCTTTTATAGATATGACTTCCACCGAATAGAAGAACGAAAGGTGGCTGGGTGCAACTCCCGGTGAAGACTGCTGTAACAGCAGTGGGAAAAGCTTTATGCTGAAAAGTATGATAAGGCGTGCGTTGGAACAAATTTTTAAAATTCAGCTGCTAAAATGCAGCCATACATAACATGACAGTACTTTTTGTACTGTCATGACTGACATATCCCTAAGGTGCATGAGCCTTTGGAAATGACCGGAAAATATATGTGACAGGAGGTTATACCATTGATAACAGAAGAAACTTCTAAAACCAGACGCAAATCAAAAGACAGTGTATTTGTAAATTTGTTTGAAGATACAAACAATGTTCTGAGATTGTATAAAGAGCTGCATCCGGAAGATACACAGGTTACAGTTGATGATATTCAGATACAGACAATAAAATCAGTACTTGTAAATACGCTGTATAACGACCTCGGATTTCTTGTAAAGGACAAGCTTGTAATGCTTGTGGAAGCACAGAGTGCATGGAATCCGAATATGCCGCTGAGAATGCTTTTCTATCTGGCAGAAACATACCGCCGCTATCTGGCAGACACTGTACAGAGCGAACATTCTGCGGCAAAAGTAAAAATTCCAAAACCTGAACTTTATGTTGTGTACAGCGGTGAACAGAAATGCTCCGAGACAGTATCGTTCAGTGACAGCTTTTTTGATGGAAATTCTCCGGTTGACCTGAAAATCAGAGTGCTGAATGAAGTCGATATGACACTTCACGGACAGTATATAGGTTTCTGTAAAGTATTTGATGAACAGAGAAAAATCTATCAGGACAGTATTATGTGTGCAAGGGAAACAATCCGTATCTGTATGGAAAAAGGTTACCTTGTTTCATATCTTCATGAGCATGAAAAGGAGGTTGTCGATATGATGTCAGAATTATTTGATGAAGAATATCTGCGTGCTGCTTATAATCGTGCAAGCTGGAAAGATGCAACTGAAAAAGGAAAAGCCGAAGGAAGAGCTGAGGGTAAAACTGAAGGAAAAGCTGAAGAACGTCAGTCCATTGCTGAAAAAATGAAAGCAAAGGGTTATTCAGAACAGGAAATAGCAGAACTTCTTGGTGACTGATTCAGAAAAGTAAATAAAAGGCAGTATGTTTTTATACTGCCTTATATAACGTTTCAAAGGTGCATGAGCCATAGAAACGACCCATATGCAGGCATAACAGTAAAAAGGAGGAGTATTATGGAGAGTGATTTTAGCCGATTTAGTAAGCTGAAAGATATCTGCGATGTGGAAATTTCGCAGGAACTGAGTTCTACTGAAAAGAAAAAAGAGTACATCAGGCAGACCGGCAGCAGTACCGCCCACAGAGTTGGTAATGTTGAGGTTGAATGTGCTTACGGCAACATGAATCTCGAAAAAATACTTGCAGATATAATCTGCGGATAGTGGTGCTTGCATATTCCTTGTGCTTGGTGGTACAAATTACAAGGAGTATTGATATGGATAAAATTTATAAAACAGCAATATATCTTCGTCTTTCAAGAGATGAGGAGGGCGAAAGGGAAAGCATAAGTATTTCCAATCAGCGTGAGATGCTTATGAACTTCATTGAAAGCAGAAACGATTTGCAGTTTGTTGCTGAATATTCAGATGATGGTTACAGTGGTTACGATTTTAACCGTCCTGAGTTTAACAAAATGATAAAAAGTGCTGAGGACGGCACTATTGACTGCATTGTAGTCAAGGATTTTTCACGTCTTGGACGTAACTTTCAGAAAACAGAAGAATTTATGCAGCGTATTTTTCCAAAGATGGGAATACGCTTTATTTCTGTTCATGACTTTTATGACAGCAATCGTGAACAATCTGCAAGTGAACGTCTTGCCAATCCGATAATCAATCTGATGAATGAATATCATGTTATGGAAACTTCCCAGAAGGTTCGCAGCGTTCTTGAATATTACCGTCAGAATGGAAAATTCATTGGAAATCGTACAGTGTTTGGTTACACAATAAAAGATAAGCAGCTTGTTGTTGACCCTGAAGCTGCAAAAATTGTACGAATGATTTTCAATCTGAAAATTGATGGAATGAATCAACAGGCAATCGGTGAATATCTGAATGAACTCGGTGTCAGTTGCCCTATGGAATACAAAATTGAAAAAGGTGTCAAGGCAGTCACAATGCATTTCAGAACAGGAGAAAAAGCATTATGGTCATCTGTAAGTGTCCGCCGAATACTTGAAAATCCAATTTACATAGGAACTTTGATACAAGGGAAAACCACATCTTTAAGTTACCGTGACCGCCGCCGTTTCAAAAAAGACCCGTCTGAACTGACAGCTTTTGAAAATTCTCATGAAGCAATTATTTCCGAAACAACTTTCCTGATTGTTCAGGATTTGCTGAAAAGAGATACTTCATGCGGGAAAAATACAAATAAGGTTCATACTTTTTCAGGTTTTGTATATTGCGGTAACTGCGGTAAAGTGCTGTATCACAGGCACAGCAAAGGGCAGAACACATTTCTGGAATGCAGAAATAAGGAATGTTTTTGCAAAGGCAGAATAAAAGAGGAAATTCTTAAAGATGTCGTGTTCAAAACACTGAAAAAACATATCGGATTAGTTCTTAAGCATTCAGAACCGATGATAAAATCTGATTTTATGCAAAATTTGAACATTACAAATCTTGAACTCAAAGAACTTGAAAATCAGGTCAGACAGCTGAAAAAATCGCAGGCAAATCTTATTCTGAAAAAAGAAAACAGTATGATTTCAGAAAATGATTATACAGAAATGCACGATTTCTATAATTCCAGAATTGCAAAAGCTGAATTTGAAGCTGATAAAATCAGGAATGTAAAAATCAGAATGCTGGAATGTGCTGATGAAGTAAAAAATCAGTATCAGAAATACTTCGGTTCTTCAGAGCTTACACGCAGTATGCTTGTAACATTCACTGAAAAAATTGAAGTTTTCAGTAAAACAAAGATAAAAATTCATCTCAGATATGAGGATATTTTCAAGATGGACGGTGACGCAAGTGGCACGTAAATCAAGAAAAAATCCGGCTGATATAACTGAAAAAATGGACTTCAAAGTCTATAAAACGGCGATTTATGCACGTCTTTCAAGAGAAAATCAGAAATGCGAAAAAATTGAAACTCAGATTGAAGATGTTAAGAACTACATAAATAACAGTTATTTCTTTGAATTTGTTGATGTTTATGCTGATAATGGTTACAGCGGTACAAATTTTCAGCGTCCTGAATTTGAACGCCTTATGGAAGATATCCGCAATCAGAAAATCAATTGCATAATTGTCCGTGATTTGAGCCGTTTTGCAAGAGAACATATTGGAGCAGAAGACTATCTGAATAATATCTTTCCTTTCCTTGGAGTGCGTTTTATAGCAATAAATGATGGGTATGACAATTTAAATATTGAACCGCAGGAATATTTTTTAGCGTCTTTTAAAAATCTTGCATATTCATACTTTGCACAGGAAACCTCTAAAAAAGTCAGCATGGCGAAAAGAGAGTTGCAGAAACAAGGAAAATTTGTTGGTTCTAAACCGCCGTTCGGGTATCAGCGTGACCCGAATGACCGCCATAATCTGATTATAAAAGAAGATGAAGCGGTAATTGTTCGTGAAATTTTCAATAGAGTTGCGAATGGAGAAACTACAACAAAAATATTCAATGATTTAAGTCAACGTGAAGAAAAGAGCAGAATAGTCTGGAGTGTTTCGACAATATGCACTATACTGAAAAGAGAAATTTACAAAGGTATTCTGGTTCAGCATAAGACTGAAACGGCTCTTTACAAAAACGAAGAAGTTCATAAAATTTCTGATGATGAACAGATAAAAGTTGAAAATGCAGCTCCGCAAATTGTATCTCCTGAACTTTGGGATAAAGCAAATGCTGCAATTGCTGAAAGAAATTTAAAAAAGCATGAGGGAATTCCTGAAAATCCTTATAAAAATCTTGTTTTCTGCGGTAAGTGCAATAAAAAAGTTTCATGCAGCTTCAAACGTAAATACAGCAAATTTGATTTCAATTGTGAACGCTGCCGAAATGGTGTTTTTTCGTCAATGGACAATATGAATGCTATGGTGCGTAATCACCTTAAACTATCTGAAAATACTGAAATAACAAGAGATTTTCTTAATCAAAAGTTCGAGAAAATTCTCATTTTCAACAGAAACAACATCATCTTCATTGACAGAGGTGACGTTTAATGACTGTTGCCTGTTATGTCAGAAAATCAAATGATAAGGAAAATGACAGCATAGAAAATCAGATTGCAATAATCAATGATTATATAGGCAGACAAAAAGATTTGAAATATGCTGAGATTATACAATTCTGTGACATAAATTCAAGTGGAATCAATATGAACCGTGATGCATTTCAGGAACTTCTTAAAGAAATAAGAATGCGTAAAATAGACGTTGTTATTGTCAAGGATTTATCACGTCTGGGACGGAATTATCTTGATATATGCAAATTGACTGACAGCATATTTCCATTCATGAAAGTGCGTCTGATTGCAGTTTCTGAAAATTATGACAGCAAACACAGAGTACCAAATTCTATGGATTTACCAACAGCTTTGCGTTCTGTACTGAATGAATACTACGTTCTGGAAGCATCAAAAAAAGTAAGAAATTCCTGCGTTTCAAGAATAAAAAACGGCGAATTTATAGGCAGTCTGCCATATGGATATGTTCTTAAAGACAAGTTTACTCCTGTTGTTGATAAAGAAAAAGCTGAAATAGTTCGTGAAATCTTCAATTTATATCTTAAACATAAAACATATATTGCTGTTGCAAGGATTCTGAATAATCGGAAAATTCTTACTAATGGAAATGCAAAATGGACTGCTGAATATGTCAGAAGAATTCTGAAAAATGAACAGTATACCGGAAAACGCATTGCCCTGAAATACAGGAAAGACCTTAAAACAGGCAAAAAAATCCTGAATGATAAAATCATATAATGGCAAACAAGCTGTATTGTGCAGAATGTGGGAGAACCCTTAAAAGAAATAAGAATTTTTATTGTAAAATTAATTATAAAACAGGAGAATCCCCTTGTTTTAAAGGTTCTCTTAAAGCAAATATACTGTATAAGGCTGTACTTGAAAAAGTAAAAGAATTTATTTCTGCTGATATTCCGGAATGTAAATCAGATTTTTCTTTTTCAGATATAGTAAAAATTGAATCTGAAATTACTTGCCTGAAAGAAGAAAAAGCACAAATCTTTGAACTGCTTTTCAGCAATAGTATCACTCAAAGTGAATTTGAAAAACAAAATTCAAAAATTTCTTTGATGATAAATAATAAACAGTCTGATTTGAAATTATGCCGCAGAACTGTTGCAATGAATACAAAGTATGGTTCAGAATGTCCTGTTGATATTCTGAAAAGACTGTATGCTTCCGATGAACTCACCAGAGAACATATGCAGTTTGTGAAGCGTATTAATGTGTTCAATTCAGAAAACTTTGAAATAATTATGCAGTCAGAAAGTCCTTTGGATATTCTTTGCAAAAATATTGATATTTATGAGGAGGGGTGAGAAATGCTTTATATACTTGATTGGCTAATAGTTTTAGCAATATTAGCTATTTGTTTAGTATGTTCTTTTATGAAAGCATTTTTACTAAAGATTAATTTAATAAACAGTGGATTTTTAGGAAGTGCTGCTGGAGCATCATTATATTATGCAAATCGTTATTTCAATGTGGAAAATGAGCTGGGTATTCCATTTGACGATGTAATTCATCCTGCAATTTGTATTGTGGCAGGAGTAGTGGTATTTGGCTTGACAGTTCTTATTCAAAGAACAAAAATAGGATTTTGGATTTTTTCTGTAGTATTCTCTATTGGCTGGGCACTCGCATTGTCTGGAATTGTATACTTATTTACAAAAGATATTATATGGTTTTGGGTAATATTAATATCTTCAACAATAATTAATTTTACTTCCCATTTAAGAGCAAGAAAGTTAAGAATTGATGTTGCAGAAACTCTTCTTAATTCCTAAATAGAGTTTGATAATATGTTATTGGTAGAACTGCACAATTTTCTCTTTTTATATTTGTGTGCTTTTCTACCAATAATATTTAGTAAAATCATTGACAAAACACTCCCATACGGGAGCATCGTTTGCTTTTTGTTTGCTTTGAAAAATCATAAGATCACTTCCGCTTTCTTGTAAAGTAGTAAGCTGCACCGCCAACTCCTGCGAGAGCTGCCACTCCTGCGATGATTGCAAGGGGATTTACCCCAGAACCGTCAGAATCGCCCTCAGAAACGTCTGACGGACTAACAGTGGCATCGTTACCCTCTGCGGAAGAACCGCCCTCAGAAGCCGTTTCCGTTCCGCCTGTGACTTCTCCAATCACTCTCGGACTATCAGCACCGTTATCGTTGATCTTGTAACCGCCTGCGATTTCGGATTCGTCTTCTTCTAAGGTGCTGAATGGTGGGAATGTGTCAACGGTATCACCATTTTTGTCTGTCATTTGCCACATACCGTTAAGCAGAGAAAAGCTGTAATGGTTGTCCTCGGTGTTGATCGTCCAGCCACCCTCATTATCGTCCTCAAAATCCCAATCTTCGATCAGACGACGGTAGTAGTCCTTGTATTCATATTGAAGCTCTTCGATTTCGGTCCAGTCATAATCTTCTGAACCGTAGTTCTCGTCAAGCCACCTGTCAAGAAGATGATGCTTGTACGATGCTTCGGGAAAGTCAAGTCCATTATCGCCCTTGCCGTTCCACATATCCTCCCAAATCTCGGCTTCGATATCGTCACGGTCAAGGTTCTCGGCAGCATAGACGGTCAAGCCGGAGCAGAGTGTAAGTGCGGTGCAGAATAACGTTGTAATGATCTTCTTCATATTATTCGTCCTCCATATTCTTAAAGTATAGTTCAAGTGCCTTTTCAATTGTTTCCGTGATCTCTTTCGGCTTCTCGCCGTTGCTGAAATACTTGGTATAAATGTCATGGCTGATCTTTACGCTTTTGGGCTTCACTTTCGGCTCGGTGTCCTCGCCATAAAGAATAGCGTGAACGGTATTACGATCGATGTTGCCCTCGCTGTCGGAAGAAGCACGTAGCATTTTGGCTGATTTCATGTCGATCTTGCAGTCATCAGCACATTCAGCGACAACATCCTGCGTATCTTCCGAAAGGAAAGAAAGCTCCACACCCGCACGGATAGAAAGCTCTCCGCTGTCCACAAGGGCTTTCAGCTCATCAGTGAACTTATTGATACGAATAAGCCTTACTACTGAGCCTTTGCTGACACCGTACTCATTTCCGATGCTCTCGCTCGTGTCTAACTTTGAACCTACTGGATTCAAAGTTGAGCTGTCGGGTTCGGCTGAGGGATTTTCAAGGCGTGCAAGCTCCCTGAGAATGTCACTTCGCTTGCCCTGAGAGAACATTTCGCTGTGTCTGAGTGCAACAGCGGCAGCCTGCTCCGAAATTTTGAGATTTTCAAAGCCTCTCTGCATAACATTCGACTCAATGACATACATTTCTGCTTCGTCCTCGGTAAGTCCTGCCTTGATGATCGCCGGAACTGTCGGCAGTCCTGCGAGTTTTGAAGCATTCCAGCGGTTGTGACCGATAAGAATTTCGTATCCGTCGCCGTCGGGTTGAACGATGATAGGGGACAGCACACCATTCTCCTTGATGCTGGCTATCATATCTTCAAGTCTCTCACCGGAGTACAGCTCAAACTTTTGGTTGTGGCATCGGTGAAGCTTGTTGCAAGGAATCTGCTGAACAGCGGTCTGCTGTGGTGTAGAGAGCATAGCACTCAGGTCAAACTGCGGTGTATTCATTGTTTCATCTTCCTTTCCATGTCCGCAAGCTGTTTGCGAAGCTCACGGTTCTCTACGTCAAGCTCTATGATACGGCTTTTCAGCTTTTTTGTCGTCACATCTGCACGGACGATCATATCCGCAAACCGCAGAAGCGTGTATCTGTATCTGCGTTGATTGTAATTGAAGGTGTAGCAGAGCTTTCCAGAGAGTCTGTCACGGCTCTCAGAAAGATTTGCGATTACTTCCTGTGAAGTTTCTGCTATGACTTTGCTGTGGTCTGAGCTGAAAAACTCGTCCAGCTCTCCGTCATCGTGAGGAGTGAAAAGCCACGGTGTCCTGTCGGTATCAAACGGCTTCATCATTCGTCCTCCTCGTTATCTTCATCGGTACAGCAGCTCAGTCCGTTCTGAAGCTGAATGAAGATGCAGGAGTATCGGTCATGCTCTGCACCGTCGCTATTCATCATCGCTTCAAGAAAATAAGCCTGAGCTTCTTCACGATCGTCCCACTCCTGCTTCTTGCCGTTGCAGACGGTAGTGACCTTGCGGTTCGGGTTCATTGCGAGTTCTGACATACTTAACATCTGGAAAGTACCTCCTGAGCCAATTCGTCGTATTCCTGACCTAACTTGTGACCTGTGAGACAAAGCGGTATGCCATTTTCAGAGCTTTTGGCAGCTTCAATAGACTTGCTGATGCTTGTCCTGAACAGCATTTCTCCGTACTTTTCGTTGAGGGTATCGATCGCCGTCCGGCTGACCTTTGTGCGATCAACCATTGTCGGCAGCACTCCGATTAGGTTCAGCTTCGGGTTGGTGTTTGCCTTGACGAGCCGTGTGAGAGCTTCAAGGGACTGTAAGCCGTCCATACTGAATTTTTGTGTCTGCACGGGTATCAGCACTCTGTCCGCAGCGGTAAGAGCATTGATAAGGAGCGTTCCGAGAGACGGCAGGCAGTCGATCAGCACGAAGTCATAACCTTCGATCACATCTTCTGTGAGTATCCTGCGGAGAATATGCTCCTTAGAGATCATCGTGACCATAAGCGTTTCCGCATTTGCGAGATTGATGTCGGAAGGAATGTAGTCCACTCCTGCGGTATCGCTGTGACGTATCGCATTCTGAGTGGCTTCAGCGTTCAAGGGCGTTCCTGCGTGGAATGACATGATAAGCTGTGTCATAGTCGGGTTGCCGTTCGGCTCGTATTTCAGGTACTCGGAGAGGTTTGCCTGCGGATCGAAGTCCACAAGCAGAACCCTCTTTCCGTGGTTCAGAGCAAGACAAGCTTCGAGATTGTATGCGGTAGTGGATTTGCCAACTCCGCCTTTCTGATTGCTGATTGCAATGATAGTGGTTTCCATTTTTGCATCCTCCTTGTGATTATTGCTCAGAACAGCGGATCGTTCTCTGTGCCGATGTAGGGGTTATCGTAGCGGTTGGCCGGTCGGTGCGGTGTTTTCACGCTTCTTACCGCATGAGAAGTGGATCTCCTCAATTTTTACCTCGGTGGACGAACGCTTCTGACCGTCCTTTTCATAGCGGTAGATATGTACTGCTCCGACGAGTGTGACCATATCGCCCTTGCCAAACCAATCGACGATTACATCTGCGTTGCGGTTCCAGGCGGTGCAGGTGAAAAAGTCGGTTTCGGGATTCTCCTCGCCCTTGCGTTTTTGACGGTCGCAGGCAATCGTGAACTTGCAAAGACGGCTCTCGCCTTTGGTCTGGATTTCGGGATCGGCAGTCAGTCTACCAGCTACCATGAACTTGTTTAACATAGGATCTACCTTCCTTTCGTGTTTCTGTTGTGCTTTTATTATATATGACTTTACACCCAGTGTCAAATATAATTTTATGTTTTTCGGAATCTTTGTAGGAGTGCAGCAATCAGCACCCCATTTTTCCGTTTTTCCCAGTGTGATTTCTATAAATTTCGGATTATGCTTGACTTTGCACCCAACGTTTGATAGAATAGAGGAAAGACCAAAATTAAGGGGGATACTCTTGTTTAAGCATAAATGTGAGATGTGCGGTTTGGAGTTTGAAACGAACAACACCCATGCAAAATACTGTATCTATTGCCGTGACAAAGCTCAAGTTGCCCGTAACCGTGCATACGCTGAGAAGAAGAAGTCCGGCAATGCCGTGAAGATCGGCAGCGAACAGGTTTGTCCGATATGCGGCAATACCTATACTGTGACCTCCGGTTCGCAGAAGTATTGTAAGGAGTGTACCGCCAATAAGAAGCGGAAGAAATCAGCTCCGAACACGGAATACCTCAAAGGGCATTACGATTATATCCGTGTCAACGTGCCAAAGGGAGAGCGTGAGAAGATCAAGGCTTATGCGAAATCTCAGGGCATGAGTGTGAATAAGCTCCTGCTCACGGCTTTGGAAGAATATCAAAAAGCTCACAAGCAGGAGGACTAAAATGGCAATTGATAATAGTGAAGTCATAGATGGAATAGCGTATGAGGGTAATAAACTGATTCTCCAAATCTATGACCATTTGGAGTTTGATGATGAAATAGTGCAAGACCATTTGTTTATGCTTCAGGATAAGCTGAATGCCTATATATGGTTTGTTGACAGTAAGCAGTATGAAGAAACTTATCCCGATGCAAAGCTGTCTGTTTTTGAAATACAGATCAAGTTCAAATACCAGCCGTCTGATTTCTGTATTCAGTACCTTAGTCATGTAAATGATAAGCTCAGTTCTATGAACATAAGCGTTGAATATGAAGTTACAGAATGAATATCACTCCAAATCCCCATTCTTTTTACGCTTTCGGTCTTGCTGCTGCTCATTGCGTTCCTGACGGAGAAATTCCTCAATGGTACGCTGTGCATCGGCAAGATCACGTGCCCGCTTATCCGCTTCACGAAACTGCAAATCATTCTCTGAACGCTCTTGTATAAGGGCGTTTATTTTTTGCTCCAGATTCTCTACGGTCGGGATATGTCCCGACGGGTAAAGCTCCAACACCTGAGTGCGTATCTGTCCGTATTCGGTCAGCTCGGCACTGTTGTCCTTGCGGTACTTCTTCGCCTCACTTCCGCTGAGAGTTTTCAGCTCTTCACCGTACACTTTCAACTTGCGGTATTTCCGCAGAACTTTCAGCTTGACTTTCAGATCTTCTATCTCGGTATTTATGGAATTCAGCTCGGAGAGAAGACTACGGCTATTGGCATATGCCGACATTGCCGCAGGACGAATCTGCTCAGGTTCTACACCATACTCGGAAATCACGTTCTTTGCGATACTGGCGAGCTTCATATTGCCACGGTCGATAGCGTCCTGCACGAACTTGTTCGGTGGCTTCTTTGTGATAACTCTGACCTTTGTCCTCGGTGTGTAGATCATAACTCCGTGATACTGAGCGATGCGGTCTTTGATCTGCCGTGTTTCATAGTACCAGCCGAGTGTTTTGGCACGAGTCATCTTGGCTCTCGGATTGCGTTCTTTCTGCTCCGCAAGCATAAATTTCAAGTCGATCTTGTGGTCGGGATCATACTCGACAACCACACCGTACTCGGCACACTTTCTGAGAAAATCGTCAAAGTCCTCACTTGCTTTCACAACCTGATCTATCGTGTATTTTAGCTTGGCTTTCCAGCTCAGACCCTGACGGTTCATATCCCATTCCCAATGGCTCTTGCCCTTCGTTCTTTCGGGGTGGTCGATCACTGAAAGATGATGCCGTTTGCATACCTCATCTGATAAATCAATAAGCTTCTTCCACGCACGTTCCTTGACCTTGCCCTGATTCATATTGGTCTCGAAAGTTCTGCCGTTGGCACGGCTCACATTATTGAAGATAACGTGCAGATGTGTGTGGTCAGTATCGGTATGGGCTGCAAGGAAGTATTGGTATTCGCCTTTGAGGAATTTCTCACAAAGTTCCTTGCCAACTTCCAAAGCTCTTTCAGGCGTGATCTCACCCGGCTTAAAGCTCTGAATAAAGTGCTGAGAGAGGACAGTATTCAAGCCTGTTCCGCCTGCACGGACTGCACTAAAGTCTCTGCTTGCCTGTGCAGGATCAGAGCTGCACCCGTATGTGAAGATCAGTCTGCCGTCGTCTGTCTTTTCAGGATTGGCGATATAGGCTAACGCTTTAACCTCAGTAGTTTTGATTGCAAAGAGTTTAGTAGTTGCCAAATCTTATCCTGTCCCTCCTTGATGTTCACAATGTCCTCGGCATATACTTTGTTCGTGCTGTTCACTCTAACAGCTATCTGATTGATGTTGTTGGCAATACTGCCGACAAGCCTGTAGATCTTACCAAACTTCTCCTCATCAAATTTGACGATATATCCCTCAAATATCATAGTCCTGATAAACTCGCTCCGTGACCTCAGACCGCTGTTGCGAAACTTGCGCTCGATAGCTTCGTATTCTGCTTCGGTGAGACGTATCTGCATATACCGATTATGTGGTTCGATCTCTGCTATTTTTCTCATCTCCTTCGTTCGGGGTTCAAGGGGTGTCCCTCTTGCAAGCATTGTATCGGAACATTCAATTTCTGAGAAATTGTAATGCGGAGATACCGAGCTTGCTAGGTTTGAATCACGCCCTTCGTGCGCGACTTCAATTTGAGCCTTTGGCTCTGTAAAGTTTCCTCTCTCAGTTGGAGGAATTGGAGCTTTGCGACTTCGGCTGCAATACCCCCTCACTTATCTACCGCCATATTTGAAAAATCGGGAAAGAAATCTGCAAGAGTTCACAAAAAGTTTACGATTGAATTTGCTGGTGATACAGCATTCCGAACGTTATGCCGCTTTTTTCCGAACCCGATTGATTCTCGTGCATAATTATGGTGAAATGTTAAGAGCAGGTTGTGTCCGTATCGCTGTCTGACAGAAGAAAAAATTTCATTTAGGGCGATGCGTGAACGGGATAAGAAAAATACAAAAATCCCTATTCTGAAACGGAGTTCAGAACAGGGATTTTCAGCTTTTGCAGGAGGGAAAATAAAATGGATCATGAAAGAATTATATACATCTACGATTATCTGTCACGGTACACAGACGAGAACCACGATGTATCGATTAGCCAAATACAAGAACACCTCGCCAATGCCTGCAATCTGACTAGGGTGAAGAACGTAACGATTCGCCGTGATCTTGACAGGCTGACTGCTATGGGGAATCATATCGTAAAGCATAACCGTGAACATAACACGGCATACTACGCTTTGATCGACAAGGGTTTCTCAGGGGTGATAACGGTGTACTGGACGATGATAATTGATCACGCTCTGCACTGATCGCCTTGCGGATTTATTTGTGCTGATATAGAAATTGAGTGTGTTATGCTTTAAACTCTCGGCATAAAGGGCTGTCTGAGCAGATCAGGCCGTCCTTTTTCTTATGCCTAATGTGATAGGAAGATGAAATTTTGGTGAAAAGTTGCCGCACTATGGCTTTGCACGAAGGGTTAGTTTTCAATAATGGGACAGAGGTTTGAATGAGTTAGGTGAAAATGTTGGATTGGTAGTGCATTATCAAGCAGTGCATTATCAAAAAGTGCAGAAAAATGGGGCTTTTATAAAAGTCGGGTGTTCCCGAACGGGAACGCCAAGAAGTTGCTTTTTATGCTGTAATAGTTCATAATAATAATATAAAACGCATCGGTGCGTTTCTCCAACGGTGAACCTTACTGCGCAGGGGCTACTCGATCACTGTATGGAAACTGAACATCAAACAATCGAATGGACGAGTAATGTTTGATTGTCGGACGGGTATATTCCGAATGACAGGCTTACTATGTTCATTTGCTGATTTCCGTCCGACAGAAAGGACGGAACCAGTATGATGAATGATTTACATACTCCTCAGATTCTATTATTTAGCGAACAGGAGGAGCCGCAAAGCTACGAAATTTACGTTTACGGAACTGATGATCTTGTTGAGCAGCATAAGGACAGCTTCTGCTTAGCATTATGTCGGTATTTAGACGAGATCCATATAAGCCAGAAAACGCTGGCAAGGTTGACAGGGATTGCTCCCTCTACACTCTCACGGTATCTTTCGGGGAAAAG
>CALBHM010000456.1 GCA_937892835.1 uncultured Ruminococcus sp.
ATTTAGTATAGTCCTATTTATTTGATTTTGCAAGAGGTAAATGAAAGAATTAACAAATTGGTAATAATTTTGCTTTATTAACAGTCCTATACAAAGAAATTTTGACAGCCGTTGCTCTTATTCCAACGAAAAATCGGCCTCCCCTTTATCCAAGAGGAGGCCATTAAATTATCAGAACTTAAATAACTTTGAAATGCCGACAACTATGAATTTGATAATCTTCTTAACAAATTCAACAAGCTTCGTGGAGAATCCACTATTCTCGGTCGGCTCATTGCTTGGCTTTTCGGTTTCGGTGTTCATCTGGTCGATAAGAGTTAGATACTCGTTATATTCAGCCGAGGTTTCTATAAGCTCTTCCGTCGGTTTTGTCTGATCAACCTTTGAAAGAAGTACTCCGGCATGATTGATAATTTCAACATCGGCCTGATTAATAACACCGTCATGGTTGCAATCTGCCGCTATCCAAACTGCATCGCCCACCTGTTCACGTGTGAGCATACCGTTTGCAAGCATTTCGACCGTAACAGCGTCACGTCCGTCATACCAGCCGTCACCGTCAACGTCACCGAAAATTACTACCTTATAAGAATCTACAGTCTTTTCACCATTGAGCACACTTACAATGCTGCCTGTTCCGAGTGTCTTGGAATCGCACTGAACAGAAAGTGAAGAATCAACCGCTTTAATATAGCCGTCAATGCTTTCCGGGCGACCGACGAGGCCGTAAATCACTCCGTTTTCATTATCAACGACTGCACCGTTTGTGCCAACAAGGCTTGCTACACGAACAATGCAGAAATCTTTATAGCCGCCGTCTGTCGTTTCGGCAGTAATTACCGCAACACCCGGAGCTTTGGCCGTTACAACTCCGCCGTCAACAATTACGATATCATTATCCGAGCTTGACCAAATGACGCTCTTGTCAATCGCCGTTGTCGGAGTCACAACCGCTGTTATATTTGCCGTTTCGCCGATATTCATTGAAAGCTTTTTCGGCGTAAGCTCTATACCCGTTACAAAGTCCGAACGAAGCTTCGGAATTGCCATTTCGTTTGTTTTTGCCGAGCAAAGGTCACAGGTTTCAACCATCAAGCCCTCCTCGCTCGTCGTAGGATTCTTTTCAATATGCCATGACCTTGTCGGGTGGTT
>CALBHM010000457.1 GCA_937892835.1 uncultured Ruminococcus sp.
AGTTACCATTGCCATTGCGGAGGTTGTATGACCCGATGGGAATGAGCGGTCGCTTTCAACCTGCGCCCCGGCGTTCAGCCACCATTGATAAACCGGGCTGTCAAGATGAGTGTACGGTCTCGGACGTGAGACAAGCGGTTTGATTGTCAGGTTTGTGAAAAGTGCTCCGACGATGATGCCGGCAAGCATTGCCGAGCCTGCCTTCCTCGTTTTTTTGAAAAGCATGAGAATGAGTGAAATGATAATCAGCGCAATTCCGTCGTGTCCGAGCGTTGTAATCGCATTGAAAAAGACATCGAGAAATCCGCCTGCCGCACTGTCATGCAATCTGTGGAAGAAATCAAAGATTGCAAGATCAAAGTCGGCAAAGGTTGAGTTGAGCCAAGAGGCAACTGCCGTTACTTCCATTTTTTAAACCTCCAAAAATTTTTATGATTAATATTAGCATTTTTTAGGGAATAAATCAATGTTCTTGAAAAAGAAATTATCTTTTGTTATAATTATCTTACATTTATTTTACAATCTTTACGGGAGGTTTAAGGAATGACCTTATTTACGAAGATTTTTTCTGCCTTTATGGCAATAATAATGACGTTTGTTCCGTTGAATGGAACTGTGACAAGAAGCTCTGATACCCCTGCTTCGGACAATTACCCGTATACGCTCGAGGATATGTCCGTTGTTTATGACAATGTTGACGAAAACGGCAATTATTATCCGCTCGTCGTTGTGCCGGGTATTTCCCATTCAATAACATACGTTGTCGATGAGGATTACGACAGCTCGGCTGCCGAGGACTCCTCAAGGCCACCGATAAAGAAGGATGCTTTCGGCAATGATCTTCAGAGCGGAACGGTTATTTTTGACGTTCCCGAAATTCTCAAAAGTGTTGCACAATATCTCATTGCTCCGCTGGTTAAATCGGTCATTACCCAAAAGGACTGCGGTCTTGTTGACGCAATCGGTAAGGTTGCGGAAGCTGCCTTTTCTGCACAGAAAACACTGCCGGACGGAACATTCGCAAACAATGAAATCGGCTTGCTTGAATTCAACGGCTCATTTGCCGATTTTGCAACTCCCGATGATGTCGAAACACAGAGCTATATGCAATATCAGTGTGAATATCTTTATAAAATACTTCCGCTTCGTGCCGTTTCGGATATAATCGGCGAAGAGAAACTTTTCTTTTTTACCTTTTCACTTTTTGCCGATCCAATGTCCTCGGCTCAGCGGCTTAACGAATACATAGACATGGTGCTTCAAAAGACGGGTGCCAAGAAGGTCAATCTTTTACCGATAAGTCTCGGCGGAACGGTGTTTACTGCGTTCTGCGACCGATTTACCGATACCGATAAGGTTAATACAATAGTTAATGTCGTCCCCGTCCTCAACGGAACGCAGTCGGTTACCGATATGTTTAGTCGTGATTTTGATGTTTCGGCTGAGTTCTGGTACAACGAGGGAATTCCAATGATGATTTCCGAGTTCACGGAGTACGGTGAGCTTATCGGTCATGCTGTCAACTTTATACTTCGTGCTCTCCCGGCTGAGGTAAATGCCGCAATGCTGACGAGAATTTATGACACTCTTTTGAATAATCTTTTTGTCAATACGCCGCAGATTTGGGCGATGGTAACAAAGGAGGCTTATCCCGAGCTTGCCGAAAAATATCTCGGCGATGAGGAGCACACTCTTATTAGAGCAAAGACCGACACCTTCTATCGGGCACAGTTCAACCTTGCCGATAATATAAAAACAATGACGGCGAACGGAATAAAGATAAATATAATTTCCGGCTATGGACTTCACACGGGTGACGCACGATATAATTTCTTCCATGTCACTGCGAACGCAGACAAGGTAAACGGCGACGGTGTCATCAATGTTGAATCAACTGCTCTCGGTGCAACAGCGGCTTTGCCCGGCGAAAAGCTCCTCGAAGGCGACAGACTCTCGCCCGACGGTGAGATTGACGCTTCAACAGGCGTTCTACCTGACAATACATGGTATTTCTACAATATGCACCACGAGGATGCGGCAAACAATGCTCCGGTTATCAATCTTGCGGTTGCGCTGATGTATTCGCATGATGTTGAAAATGTAAACTCCAAGCCCGAAAAATATCCACAGTTCAACGGCAATTCCGATAACTGGTTTATCCGCCGCTGGAGATACAGGGATATGAAAAGATTCTATGCCGATTATCAGGCAGGCAAGCTTGATTGGTCACAGGAGACAGTTGACGAATGTAAAGCAATAATGTATGACTGCGAGCGTGTGATGCGAGCGACGATTGCAGATGCTGAATTCTGCAAGGAAACTACAAAACGAGTTAATGAATTCTGTGCAAGGCAGGGTACAATAAGCGAGGAAAACGCAAAGCTTCTCACGCAGAAACAGCTCAACGAGCTGCCTGAATGGGCAAAGGTTTTGACAAAGATAATAGCCTTTGTTGATGATACGCTTTTCAAAGTATACGGCGACAAAGCGTATTCGGAATTTTGGAAAATATTTTAAATAATATAAAAACAGGCTGTACCGAAGTGATTGCTTTGATACAGCCTGTTATATTTATTTTTTATCTTAAATGAATTGTGTCAAAGAACGAGTTTTTGGCTTTGCCGATGAGGGTGGAAATCAAAATACAGATTACGCATACACCGACGTCGGCGAAAACTGCGAGCCAAACGGGAGCGTAGCCTGCCGCACCGAGAATAAGAACTATCATCTTGATAACGATCGCAAATATAAGATTGAAATGAACAATATTGATCGTTCTCTTGAAAAGCTTATGTGCCGGAGCAAGCTTGTCGAGCCTGTCGTTCGTGAGGATAACGTCCGCCGCTTCGCTTGCCGCCTGAGTGCCGAGACCCATTGCAACACCTGCATCCGCAGAGGCAAGAACCGGAGCGTCGTTGATACCGTCGCCGACATAAACAACCTTGCCGTATTCATTCTTGATTTCTTCAAGGTGGCTGAGCTTTTCTTCAGGAAGAAGATTGCAATAGTATTCGTCAAGATTGATTGCTTTTGCGACCTCGTCGGAAGCTGTTTCGTTGTCACCCGTAAGCATTATGATATGCTCAACGCCCTGATCACGAAGGTGCTCAACCATATCCTCGACGCCCTTTCTAAGTGCGCTTCTGAGGGTAATTGTGCCGATAATCTTTCCGTCAAGCACAACGCAAACGTCGCCGTCCGTGTAGTCCGGAGTTTCAATTCCTTCTGTCTCAAGCAAGCGTCTGCCGCCGCAAAGAATCTTTTTGCCGTCGAAAACAACGCTTGTGCCGCCGCCTGCAACCTCACGGAAATCGCTGAGGTACTTTTCATCAATCTGCGGAGCTGCACTGACAATGCTCTTTGCAATCGGGTGGGAGGAATAGTATTCAGCCGCAGCAGCAAGGGTAAGAATCTGTTCTTCGCTGAAATCACTCATTGAACTGATCTTGCTGACTTCAAAGTTGCCTGTTGTCAAAGTACCCGTCTTGTCAAAAACAAAAGTTTTTGCCTTTGCAAAGGCCTCGATAAAGATTGAACCCTTGACGATAATTCCGTCCTTTGCCGCCGCACCGATACCTGTGTAGAAGCCGAGCGGAATTGAAATTACGATTGCGCATGGACATGAAGCAACAAGGAAAACAAGTGCTCTCTTAACCCATGATGCAACATCCTTTGTGGCGATTGAACCGATAACCGCCAATGCAACGGCGATGATAACAACAACCGGAGTGTAATATTTTGCAAATCTTGTGATAAATTTCTGAACATTGCCTTTCTTTTCGGTTGCGTCCTCAACCATCTTGACAATTCTCGAAGCCGTTGAATTTCCGAAAAGCTCTGTTGTGACAACCGTAACGCTGTCCTTGCCGTTTACCATGCCGCTCTTAACCTCAACGCCTTTACCGAGAGTTATCGGCAGGCTTTCACCTGTGATAGCGGAAGCGTCGGCGGTTGAGATTCCCGATTCAACAACACCGTCAATCGGGAAACGCTCATAGGGAAGAACGTTTATTTTTGCTCCGACAGGAACATCCTCGGCATCAACCTTCTTGGTTGTTCCGTCATCTAAAACGAGATGTGCATAATCCTGCTGTATTTTTGCAACGGAATCAATGGCTTTGCGGCTGTTTTCAACCGCTCTGTCCTCAATTATTTCACCGATTCGGTAAAGAATCGCAACAAGTGCAGCGTCTCTCAGCTCGCCGATACAGCAAGCAGCAATAACGGAAATGAGCATAAGCTCAATTTCGGTAAACCTGCGACCCTTGATATCGCCGTAAACTTTAAATACAAGCGGATAAGCTGCAAGAACAACGGCGATAATTCCAATGATCATTTGTGCCATCGGAACAGCTTTAAGGAAAAGGCCTACAACGACAAGCACTGCCGAAACACCGAGCAAGGTAAGGGAAAGCTTGGTTTCTTCCTCCTCGTCGTCGTCATCGTGAGCGCAGCCGCCGCATCCGCATGCACAGCCGTGGCTGTGACCGTGTTCATGCCCATGGTCGTGATGATGCTCATGTCCGCAATCGCAATGTCCCTCGTGTTCGCAGCAGTCATGCTCACTTTCGTGCTCATGCTCTTGTTCGAATTCATGTTCATGTTCAGACATCTAACATTCCTCCTTTGTGTAATACATGCGCCAGACCTGCACCGAAGATTTCTTCAACGTGTTCATCGTCCAGCGAATAATAGCTTTCTTTGCCCTCCTTGCGGGGACGTACAAGTCCTGCGCCTCGGAGAATCCTTAACTGATGTGAAATTGCACTTTGACCCATGTTGAGCTTTTCGGAAAGGTGGTAAACGCACATTTCGCCGTCCATGAGGGCGGAGATAATTCTGATTCGTGTGCTGTCGCCGAAAACCTTAAAGACCTCGGCAAGGTCATAGAGAACGTCATCACTGACCTCTGTTTTTGCAACCTTTCGGTTACAGTTGTCATGCGGACATTCGTCACAATTCATTGTTGACTTATTATCTGACATTTGGTTCACCTGCAATTCAAATTAACATATGAATAAATGTTCATTTGTTAGTTTTATTATATGCATCTTTTCTGTGTTTGTCAACGTTTTTCTAAAAAATTTTTTGATTTTTGAGATATTTTTTGCAAATGCCCGATTTGCAATGTGGCCGGCGGACAATAAACCGCAAAAATTGACTTTTTTCCTATCATATGATAATATAAATAAAAAAAGAAAAGGAGCCTTTTATGGCATACGATATTATTAGATGGATAGGCGGAGCCGTGCTTTTTGCGATTCTTGTTACCGTGCTTTGCA
>CALBHM010000458.1 GCA_937892835.1 uncultured Ruminococcus sp.
CGTCCGAGTTGTACGAATATTCATAGCGGCGGCCGTCCTTGGTGAACGACGTCATAAGTCTGCCGTTCCATGTTACCGTCTCTCCCCTATATGATGTCGGGTTTCCGCTTGCGTCATAGCTTATCGTTTGTCCATCATATGACGTCAGCTTATCGGACCAGTTGCCGTCGCCGTAACCGTATACGATAGCTGTACCCTGAGTTGCGGTTGAAAGATCGGAGCTTGTGACATTTGTGTACGGTGTTTTGGAAACAATGTTTCCGTTCGCATCGTAAACATAGGTCATTGCCGTATGCTCGGCGTAGTTATATTCCGCCTTGACCTGGCTTGCCTCGTCATAAACATACTGTTGGAACAGCACGCCCGATTTGCTGACGGTGAGGATATTTCCACTGTTGTCGTATGTATAGCCGTAATTGGATTTCACTGCGCCGTTGAGCGTATTTTTAACTCGGCTGATCTTGTTCGTTGCCGTTGTTTCGGTATCGGCATATGTGTACTCCGTGCCGAAATTCGGATGATCATCTTCGCCGAGATTGACGGTATAATGCTTACCCGTTGTTCTGCCGAAGAAGTCGCTTTCGCTCTCGGTGTTTAAAACTTTCCATCCGTTCCATGAGAGAGAGTTCTTTGTCTTTACCGAATCCGTGCTTGAAATATACTCTTCCGTCGAATTATGTTTTGTATACGCTCTGCCAAAGGTTGTAACAGTTTCTTCATCAGCCCCATTCACCGAATATGAATATATCGTCTCACCGAGTACGGGCTGAGAATTTTCAACGGTAAACAACCTCATCGCAGAAACTCTGCCGTCCTCATAAATTGAGGCAAGCATACTTGAATAGTCGTACGACGCAGTGATGGCTTTATCCTCGTTATATGTATAGGTATATTTCTGACCTGTGCTGTACGAAATCTCCGAGATATTTCCGTCATCATTGTAGGAATAGGAAATAACAGTTCCGTTACCGTATGTTATTTTATTTTTCCTCTGTTTTGAATCGTAGCCGTAAGAAACGATCGACTGCTTATTCTCGGAATCGACACTGCCCGCAACCTTGATATTGGTTACATTGCCAAAGGTATTGTACTCAAAGGTATATACCGAGCCGCTATGCGACATTGAGGTTATTCTGTCGCCCGAATAGGTGTATTCGGCAGACATTGTATTGCCCGAAGAAAGTCCGCTGACCGCCTGAGTAACCTTTTCAAGTGTACCAACAGCATTATAGGTATACTGCATAAGGTTACTGTCGGTACCTGTGAGCGAATAAGAATCGAGCATACCTGTATTCGCATTGTAATTGTAATAAACCGTGTTGCCTGCACTGTCCGATGATGAAGCAAGGTAATTCCTGTTTTCGGTATAGGTATTCGACACATTCGTCATTACCTTACTGCCGTCTGCAACAGTATCGGTCAACAAATCGCCGTTACTGTTTTTGGTTGTGTTCTTGCTTCTCTCCTGTCGGCAGCCGAAGCAATCGCAGTCAACATTATCCTTGAAGCAAGCGCAGTTGTAGTAAACTTCCGTTTCCTCGGAATCAACTGTTACGGTATGCGCCTGCATACACTGAGCGCAGGAACATCCGCACTGCTCAAGACGGTAGGTTGTTCCGTTGACCGTGACGGTCTGATCTTCCGTAACCGAAGAAGTATCAAGCGTTTCGTCTTCCTCCTCAACGCAATAGCTTGAGGTCGATTTAACCAATCGCAAATCGTCAAACATTGCGAAATGAACCTGATTATCAAGAATCACCGCAACCTTGGCATTTTCAACGGGTTCCTTGAGCTTGAAAGAAATAGCCGTGAACTGCCAGGCAGATCTGACATAAGGGCTGAAATCGCTCTTGGCGATAATCTCACCGTCGCTGTTAAGAATCGCTACCGCAAAGGTTCTGTTCATGTGCGTATAGTTATGGATATAGCTACCCGTAGATGTATAAGAATCGTTTCTCGCCCATCCCGACAAGGTGTATACCTCGCCGTCAGCATTGGCTTCAAGCGTCGGGAGACTGCGATAAACTCTGTAATTTGTGTTTATCTTTGAGCGGACATAGCACAAACCCTCACCGAGATTTTCAAAGGAAGAGTCTGCATAGCTATATAATTGATCGGTAATCGTACTCTTACCTGCCGGAACCATTTCCCAGCCGTCAGCCGATGAAAAATCGCCGTTTGTGATGAGATTTTCTGCATTCTCCTCATTAGTGGAATATGAAACAATATCTCCGTTGCCATCATATTCAGTATAAGAGAAATCACCTCTGTTGTCAACACTTGACGTCTTTTTTAATTCACGGTCATACTGCTGAAGAACTACAAATGATGAATCATACTCAAGTCCGTTATATGTAAATCTACGCTGGTAAACTGAATCATATTTTATACTGATTCCATAAATTCTTTTTCCGTCACTTGTATAGTTTCCAACTCCAACGACCCTGCCCTTTCGGTAATTGATATGTACATATGAGCCATCAACATTGGTCATCTTTGTCAACAAATTATCGGTATTATACTCGTAATTAACTTCCTCACCGTCGGGATAAGTAATCTTGGTAAGCTGTCTAACTCCCGAATCGGTAAGTGTATAATCATAGTCAACGCCTACATTGACCGCTCCATTCTTGGTATTAACGGATATCAAAGCGCCATCGCTTGACTTAATTACAAGCTTATCGGCAAGAGGCTTCCCGTTTGCATCATAGCCTGTCTGCCAATCATATTTTCTGCCTGTTCCGTCAGTTATCGCTGAAATAGTTGATGAACTCGGTCCCTTAAACGATATATTCGCTGTACCCTCGCCTTTTTTACTTGAAATTGCACACACCCTCTGAGCGCTGTCAAGCGAATAGATATAATCCGATGTTTCTATTTTCATTTCCGCATAATTTGTATGCTCGGTATCGTCTTTCTTGACCCAAAGGCACTTATCACTGTCACCGATTACCGATTTATAATATACATAGTCCTCGGCAAAGGACGAAGTGAAGTTTTCAGGGATAACACCGTATTCACTATCGGACGCAACAACTTCATAGAAATATGTTCTTTCTCCGCCGACATCTGCCAGCTTGAAAGCGTTTCTCTGCGCATTGTCATAGGTAACAGTGCCGCATGAGAACATCTTCATAAAATGACTGTTTATGCAATATGCGCCCGTGTACAAACCTGTATCAACTGCCGAGCCCCAGGGGTTATATATCGCACCTGCCTCAACAGGCATAACATTACCGTTAAGGCTCAAATCGCTGCGCTCAACATAATATGTACCGCTGTACTTATTCAGATACAATGTTCCTGCACGACCTATATCAAAACTTTCCACATCATCGTCAGTAAAACGGTTCGGTTTTGCATAATCAATTTCAAACCAAGGTCTGTGTACCGTATAATTCAGCGATGTCTCATTAAAAATCTGAGTGTTGCACGATGAATCATCATACGGCGTAAAAGCAATTCCATAATTCGTCGCCGCTCCCAATGACCATTTGTTAGCTATGTCTGTTATATCCCAAACGTACCTTTGTGTTGACGCACCGCCCCGAATAACATTGAAATCAAGAACTGCCGGAACTTTTGAAACGACCTCGGTTGTTGTTGCGTCCCACGGCTTATTGATTTCGTGAACCGAAATAGTGTCATCATCACCTAAAGCGATACAGTTCAGCGAGACTTCGGCACCTGTAATAATATAGTTTATGCCTAAGTTAGACAGGAAATCATCTGTCAATCTCATATACAGCTCGGTGCTGTTTTCCGAATCCTTTTGAAGATAATAATATCTCGTTCTGTCATCCTCGGACGCACTGCACGTACCGACCTGAGCAGTAACCATCTTCCTCTGCTGGTTTACCTTGACGGTCGGGTCAATTGTTACGGGATAAACACGATCTTTTGATAAAAGCCATTCGCTGTTCGGCACATATTTCAATGTATATGTACTGTCGCTGTTTTCCGTAAGAGAAACGCTCACGTCATACGAGGTGTTGTTTTCGGCATCGAACATATACGGCGCGCTGATAATAAACTTAACCTCGGAATTATCATAAACGTTTACGCTTCCATCAGAATTCAGCGTCATTGATCCCGATGAGGATACAGTATACGAATATTCCTTTGCCGCAGTCGGCTTAGAATTTAAAATAATACTTTCTTTAAGTGCGTCCGAATTCAATTCATATTTCAGATTTGTATTGTCCGCTATATTCTTATATTCAACAGCCGAGCCTGTATTTATCGACTGCAAAAGTTCTGGAGTTCCCTCAACCGCTGAGTTATCTATAACGGCAGGGGATGTATCGATATTGTTCATTGAAAAAGACAATGTGCTGCCTCTGTCGGCAACAGAAACAGTACTGTTTGAATCAATCGAAGTCGGAAGATCAACCGAAAAGCTGTTTTCCTTGTTCGTAATCTTATTATTGATCCTGACAAGAGTATTGTCGATTTCCTTCCACTCGCCATTGTCCTCATAATGAATAGGCTCAGAAGTAATGACAGCCGTGTAGGAACCGTCTCTTCTCTCAAAAAACTTTGTGTTTTCGTCTCGTTTGTCAGTCACTTCACCGACAATCGGTGACTTTTCTTTTTTATCAGACTCAATCTCAACCGTTTTCATAAGCTGAGTTTCGTTAAACTCCTCCGCAAAACCGTCATCGGAAGAATTCCGACAACAATTATAACCGTCAGAATAACCGCAATCACTTTCATAGAAATACTGTATTGTTTCACTTTTTAACCTCCTCTAAATAAACTTCTTTAACAAAATCCATTTTATAGAGCATATTCAAATTCATTGCATTGAAAAAAATATTATTTTCATCAATGTCAAAAAATACGCTTTTACATAATTTATTTTTGTAAATCAAAACTCTTTTTTATTCACATCCTTCAAACCATTTAAATCAATTATTAAATATTTCGCACCTACTTTCCATACCAATATCAAATTAAAATAATAGTATAATAATATACTATAACTCTTCTTAGTCGAATCGCCTTTATAATAAACGTCCATATATATGACTGTTTTATCATTTTGTTACATAAAAATAATAAGATTTTTGATAATCTCCGTTATAAATAAAACTTAATTTGATTATTTGTAAAATATTACAATTTATAAATACCTCAATTATTTTCTATTTATACTTTCTAATTTGCTGCAATATCTAAATAATCCGTTTCCAATATTTGTTATACCGTTTGGCAAATTAAGGCACAGCAGTTCACAAATTCTGCTGTGCCTTATTCGTTATGATATTGTTTCAAGCCTGTCATTGACCTTCTTCGCAACAACAACCATGCGTCCGTTTTGCCTTGAAAACTCGCAGGTTGAGAGCGTTATGAGCTTGTCGCCGTATTTGGCGGTCACGCCCGTATCATAGAACGACAGCTTCTTGCACTTGGCAACGTATTCGTCAAAATCTTCCTTTCGCTCGGCTCGGACAAAGCGATCGTATCTAAACCCATCATCGGAGTAAGCCACCGTCTTGAAGGCGGCAATGACCTCGTATTCACCGAAGCCCTCCATGGTGTCAAAGCGAATGTACTTATGATCACGGTAAAAGTCCTCGTCAATATACTTGCAAAGATCGGTGAACATACTGCCGTTATACATATGATGGCCGTACATTATCAGGTTATCGGAGGTCGCAACATCGCAGTTTTCCTGCATGAACGGCACTCCGAATTTGCTGTACGCCTTTTCAAAGTCATGGTACAAATAGAAATTCGGATTGTTCTTTGACTGCATAACAGGGTAGTTGATTCGGGTATCCGGAACCGTGATCCAGCCGATAAAATCGTTGTTTTGAGCGTATACCTTCGAATATTTATTGTAAGCGGCGGCTTTATTCGCATCCTGCTCCGAGTCGTTCGCCGCCGAGCCGTTTTCACCGTCGGTTTCAACCAGACTTGCAACCCTTTCAAAGGCTTCGGCTCTTCTTTTTTGGTCGATGTATTCCCGAGCAAGTATTACACCCGAGAAAACAAACACGGCGGCGCAGAGGATAATCCCCGCTGTCATCAGCCTTTTTTTCTTTTTAATGTCCATTTTTCACCCCTGCCTTTGACAGCTCTGTATGCAAAATCATTGTCTTTTCAACAGCATTTTCACTATCGAGCTTATATTCGCAAAGAATATCTTCGGATTCAAGGATTTCAATATAAGCCTGTTGTTCGGCCTTAACGGTCTTAAGATGAAGCCTAAGATGAAATTCGTGAAAAGCTGAGTAAATAACGACGCTATTGCGGCACCTATCGCATCAAAATGAGGAATCAAAATGAAGTTGAGGATCGCACTGAACGCCGCACCCATCAGGTTTA
>CALBHM010000459.1 GCA_937892835.1 uncultured Ruminococcus sp.
TCAATCTCACCCTTGTTGACGACGGACATATTTATATCGGCGATAAAACGATGATTGGCCCAAATGTCACAATAGCTACAGCCGGCCATCCGATACTCCCCTCTCTTCGTGAAAAAGCAATGCAATACAACATTGATGTTCATATCGGCAAAAATGTTTGGATAGGTGCGGGTGCAGTTATTTTGCCGGGAATAACAATCGGTGACAATTCCGTTATCGGTGCAGGTTCAATAGTAACGAAAGATATTCCGTCAAATGTTGTTGCTGTCGGCAATCCGTGCCGAGTATTGCGTGAAATCGGCAAGCATGACGAAGAATTCTATTACAAAGACAGAAGAATATAAAAAGAGCGTGGCCAATCGGTCACGCTTTCTTTATTAATTATTCACCTCAGGCAATGAGGTCGCTCATGTCCATTGACTTGAAGCCCTCAAGCAACACGCCGATAATTCTTTTGACCGAGGTGTCCTCGACAGTTACGGTCATCTGTGTTGACTTGCCCTCTGTGTTGATCGCAGTAATCACTGCCGTACCGCCGGAAACGCCCTCGATAACGCCATCATTGCTTACAACGGCAACATTGTCATCGGATGAAGTCCAGCTTGTGATTTTCTTTCCGCCGTTAACGGTCGGAGTGTAGGTCTCCATATATGAAAGAGCAACATTCTTTTCTGCAAATTCATAGGGAATAACCTTTGGTTCTGCCTTCTTTGCAACAGTTTTTTTCGCTTTTTTCTTTACAGCGGCAGCGCTCGAGGTCGATCTGTAAAGCGATACACCGTAAGTAACATCGGTAATATATTGATAGGTGATGTAATGCACGGTGCAGAGATACGGCTCAACATAGTTGCTGTCAAAAACGTAGAAGCCGTTTTCATCGCACGAAATGAAAATTGACGAATGCTGCGAATATGCGGTTGCCCACTGAATATAGTCGCCCGAAGCGGCTTTATGCATGATGTTATAAAAATCTTGATATCCCGCCGAACTGAGTCTTGCGATCTCAGTTGCCTTTCGAGGTGTCGGAACGTAATAGCTGTAAGCACCCGAATTGTAAGCACCTACACCGCCGTTGCCGTAAAGCTCATTGAACATCATATCGGCAAAGCCCTTGCATGTAGTTGCCGTTCTGAACGAACCCGTCCAATAAACGCCATCCCACTCATTGATAAGCTGC
>CALBHM010000460.1 GCA_937892835.1 uncultured Ruminococcus sp.
GCTCAATCGTGTAAAAAATCTCTGCATCGGAATCGACGCTTCCGAAAACTGGATTCATAACGGCACATCATTGATTGAGCATGATGATTTCAGACTGCACATCCAGGATAATTTCAAGCTTGAAAGTATTGAAGAAGCCTGGAAGCTTGTGACCGAGCATTTCCACAGAATTCTTAAGGAAAGCGACGGCAAAAAAATTCTCAGCATCAATTTTCACAGCGGAGTTCTCGGATATCCTCATGTCTTTAAGGTCGCTAAACATGTAAATGCCGAATTTCTGAAGAATATTAAGGATAAAAAAGCTCATCTCGGCGTCGCCGTTTTCGATTTTATAACCCCCGAAATTTGTAATGCCGTTATTAAAACCAACATTTAATTATCGCATAAAACAAGACCGCCCTCGTTAGAGAGCGGTCAATTTTTTATTATAATCAGAACTTGAAGCCGGAATATTTAACCGTTGTTGAGGCCGAACCGCCGGCGTTCTTGATTGTTACAACATACTTTGTGTTTGTAAGCGTGACGGCAAAGTCAAAGGAAACCGTAAGGCTTTCAAGTCTGCCGTTGGAGGCGTTGACAACAGCGACACATTTTGTATTTGATGTGTTCTCGCTTACCGACTTTACGGAAGCGTTGTCGGTGTTATTGATTGCCGTGTAAAGATTGGCTGCACACTTGTGGTCGAAAGCTGATTTATCGCCTGTTCCGACGAGAATTCCGCTTCTGTCGACGGGCGAATTATTCTTTTTGTTTGATGCATCTGCTGAGCTTGAGCCGTTGTTAAGAACGATAGTATATGTATATTTTCCGCCGCTGAGCTTGTAGCTTGCACTCTTAACGTCGGCAGCCTTAAGTGAAGCGGGTGACATAAATTCATTCTTGCCTTTGGCATTCGTATAGGTCTTGTCACCGACTCCGAGGAAGCCCGAAACCGCATCCTTAACCACACTCATATTGCTGAGCGCACCTGCGTCAAGCTTGTTGAGCTTTGTGCTTCTTGTTTTTGAATAGCCCGCTTTTGAGCTGATAACCTTATTGACAGCCGCATTATAATTCTTAATAATCTGTGCCGTAGTAAGCTTAGCCGGAGCTGTTGTCGTTTTCTTCGTTGTAGTAACCTTTTTCGTTGTGGTAACCTTCTTTGTTGTAGTTACCTTTTTGGTAGTTGTTACTTTTTTGGTCGTAGTCGGTTTATTTGTCGTTTTCGGCTTCGCCGTTGTATTCGTCTTAGACTGCTCGTTATTTATTGTTGTTGCCTCGCTTGTCAGGTCTTCGGCTGTTGTTTCCTCCGTCGGAGCTTCGGTCGTCGCTTCCGTTGTAGGCTCTGTTGCCGGAACTGTCTCCGGCTCGGTCTTATCATTATTTATTCTTGAAGAAACAAGAATAGAAGGAATAAGCTTGCCGATCGTTTCGTTAAAATCCTTGCCGACATAGACGAAAGAGCCGCACATCATGGCAATGCAAAGCAAAACAGTTATGCAAATTACAATAGTTTTTTTCATAAACAACACATCCTTGTCTTTCTCTGAAATTATTATAAGACATTTGAGCCGATTTGACAATAGTTTTCTTGAACGATTCGCTAAAATATGCTATAATTTCAGCGAAATGAGGTGCAAGTATGATTACCAAAGATGAATGGAAAAATATAAGAGGTTCAAAGAAAGAACCGGATCACATAATGCTTTCAATCAACGGTGATCCGACTGTTTCAATGACCGTAACATGGCGCACATGTATTGAAATTGAATCCGGATATGCTCTTTTCAGGAGGAAAGGCGAAATTGACTGGCGAAGAGCCGAAGCCGACACAGAACGATTTGATTCCGACATGGACAGCAGTAATATATTTTGGGCGAATATGAACGGCCTTGAGCCTGACACGGAATATGAATACAACTGCGGTGGTGATGAAATCAGAAGCGAAATATTCTGCTTCAAAACGGCAAAAAATGCACTTGAATGCTTCGAGTTTCTCTGCCTTACGGATATTCAGCACGGTGCGGCAGAACCGCCGGCGGACTACTCGGCACTGAACGAAATTATCAAAGAAATTTTGCATAAGCATCCGAATATAAGCTTTATTCTCACCGCAGGCGATAACACGAATTGCGGCCAAACAGATATTCAATGGACAGGTCTGTTTGACGGTCTAAAAGGAATCATTGAACATATTCCGTTCATGATGGCTCTCGGCAATCATGATGACATGGGCTTTGAAAACTATTTTGAATACAGCAATAAATACTATTCCGAAAAAGCGGAATATTTCAGCAAACAGTTCAAAGGTTCATATCCGTATAACGGCCCGGAGAATTGGAAAACAGCCAACTATGCCTTTGATTACGGCAATTCGCATTTCTGTGTTATCGGCACCAGTGGCCCGGAGTTTGTCAATGAATGGCTCATTAATCAGTCTGACGAAAGCAACAAGACATGGAAATTCGGCTCTCACCACTTCCCTATTTGCTACCAAGGCTCTGACCTCGCCTGCGAGGATTCATATCCAATGATGCGTGAGGGAATGGAAAAATTCGATGTGATTTTCAGCGGACATGAGCATTGCTTTTCACGAAGCTTTCCTAGACGAGACGAGAATCTTTATGATAAACCTTCCGAGGGTACGATTTTTTACAATATGGGAAGCGGGCACAGAAACCCGTGCAGACTTCTTGCAACGCCGAAGCTTTGGAACTGCGCATACTATCCGCATGAAGAAGAAAAATCCATGTACACTGTTGTTAAGGTTGAAGGAAAGAGACTTACTCTTACATCTTATCTTGAGGGCGATAAGATTGTTGACAGATGTGTTGTTGACAAGGAAAATGACTGTATCGAACCAATAGCACTCGCTCCTGTTTTCAGCGCAACGAGGCTTATGTTCAAAGGTGCCGATCTCGGAATCTGCACAAAGTCGCTTCCCTGCGAAAAGGTTGACGGCATATGGTTTGTTCCGGCGGCCGTTCTTTTCAGATATATCGGCTTTGACGTTAAATTTGGCAAGGGTACAGTAAATATTGAAGCATATAAGCATAAAGCAATTTTTTCGGAGAACAGTTCAACTGTCAAAACAGAAAGCGGAAGCTTTGAGATGAATGCCGAGGTCAAACGAATGCACCGTGAACAGCTCTATGTACCCGCAGACGGAATATGCAAGGCCTTCGGCATGAGATTTGAATACTTCAACAGAAATAATATACTTTCATTTGAAATCGAGAGCGAATTTGACCCTGTTCCCTACCAGCCTTAAGAAGCTAAATACAGCAATTATTGTTAAATATCAAGACAATATTTGTAAAATATCAAAACATAATCCTTGACATATCGTTAATGAATGTGATAATATATAGACAGATAGCAGGTCAGTTCTGTTACCGAGTATTCTTATGAAAGGAGTTTGACATTATGAATTTCGATTTCAGCGCAATTCTTGATAAGATCGACATTGATGCAATTATGAATAAGGTTGTAGATCTCATCGAAAAGATCAACATTTCAGATGTACTCAATAAGATTATTGATCTGGTTATGGGCCTGATTAATAAAGCCGGCTAATCTTTTGATTTAGTAAAACATATTCTGAAATAAAAGGCAACAGCGCAGCTTAGCTTGTCGCTGTTGTTTTTTTACTTTTTCGCTCATTAGTCATAAAACTGTATTATTTCTATTGACATTTTGTAAAAAATATGATAACATACAACACAGATAGCAGGCTTGAACTGTTACCGAATCTACGAAAGGAGAATGAATTATGGATATTAATGCAATTCTTGAGAAGATTGACGTTGATGCTATCCTTGCAAAGATTACTGATCTCCTTGCACAGATCGACTTCCAGGCTATCCTCAACAAGATCATCGAGTTCGTTACCGGTTTGATTAAATAATCATTGATTCGGTGAAAATAAGCAGCTGTTACCAT
>CALBHM010000461.1 GCA_937892835.1 uncultured Ruminococcus sp.
TTCCAAGGTCAGAACAAAATACGGCATTCTCAGCGGCTGCGTCGGAATTGCACTCAATGTCGTGCTTTGCCTGATGAAATTTTTCGTCGGCTCAATAACGGGCAGTATTGCCATCACCGCAGACGCCGTGAACAACCTTTCCGACGCCGGTTCTTCCGCTGTGACGGTTCTCGGCTTCAAAATGGCCGGCAAACCTGCCGACAAGGAGCACCCGTTCGGCCACGGCAGAATTGAATATATCACGGCTATGATTGTTTCGTTCATCATTCTTTTCATGGGCGTTGAGCTTGCCATTCAGTCCGTTAAGAAGATTCGCACACCCGAGGATGTAAAATTCAGCTTAGTCGGTGCAATTATAATCGCCATTTCGATTCTCGGTAAGCTTTGGCTCGCTTTCTTTAACAAGAATCTCGGAAAGCGAATCGACTCCCCTGCCATGACAGCCGTTGTTGCCGACAGTCTCAGCGACATTGCTGCAACCTCGGTCACTCTTATAGCACTCATTCTTTCAAATTTCTTTCCGTCGCTTCATATTGACGGATGGCTCGGAATTCTCGTTGCCTGTTTCGTCTTAAAGGCAGGTCTTGATATATTCAAGGATACGCTCAGCTCACTTATCGGTCAGCCGCCGTCAAAAGAGCTTGTTGGAGAAATCAAAAACAAAATAATGTCATATGACCATGTCAGCGGAATCCATGACCTGATAGTTCACAACTACGGCCCGGATCATTTCTTCGCAACGGTTCATGTTGAAATTCCGTCCGATATCGACGTCATGGTCGGTCACGATATAATCGACAACATAGAAAACGATATCAAAAAGGAAATGGGAATCGACCTCACCGTTCATTACGATCCGCTTGTAGTCAATAACAAACGTGTGACAGAGCTTAAGGAAATGACGGAAGATATCGTTAAGGGCATAAATCCCGAGTTCAGCATACATGATTTCCGTGTTGTTGACGGATCGATGCATACAAACCTTATTTTCGACGTTGTTATCCCATACGGATTCGCCGAATCGCCCAATGCAATTATTGAAGAAATAAGCCTCAAAATTTCCGAAGTGAACAGCAGCTACTTCACCGTCATAAAAGCAGAACATAGTTTTGTGTAAACTTAACAAATTATAACATTTTCCACTCAAGATATTTTTCGACAAAAAGCTTGTCAATCCCTTTAAAAAATCTCTCTTTTATAGTAAAATAATTATATAACTCTGAAAGGCGGATAATTAAATGAGAAGTGAACCGAATTATAACACCATACCTGTCGGACAGCTCGGTATTATCGCTCTTCCCGGTTGCGAAGAGCTTGCCAACAAAATCGACAATTACCTGATCAGATGGAGATTTCAGCGTAACAGCGAGCATAAGGATACGCTTGCATTCGCAGGATATGAGAAATCAACCTATCTTATCAACATGGATTTTCCCCGTTTCGGTACAGGCGAAGGTAAAGCAGCGCTTAACCAGACGGTCAGAGGCTATGACATCTACATCCTTTGCGATGTTTTCAACTACGGCGTAACCTACAAGATGTACGGCATGACAGTTCCTATGTCACCGGACGAGCACTTCGCTAACCTTAAGCGTGCGATCAGCGCAATCGAAGGCAAAGCAAAGAGAGTTTCCGTTATTATGCCGATGCTCTATGAGGGCAGACAGCACAAGCGTTCGAGCCGTGAATCGCTCGACTGTGCAATGATGCTTCAGGAGCTTAACGCAATGGGTGTTGAGAACTTCATCACCTTCGACGCACACGACCCGAGAGTTATGAACGCAATTCCACTTTGCGGATTTGAGAGCATATCCCCCGCCTATCAGATGATCAAGGCCGCAGTCAACAACGTTGACAACCTTAAGATCAATAAGGACAACATCATGATAATCTCCCCCGACGAGGGCGGAATGTCACGTTGTATCTATTATTCAACCGTTCTCGGCGTTGAGCTTGGAATGTTCTACAAGCGTCGTGACTTCTCGAGAATAGTTGACGGCAGAAACCCGATCATTGCTCATGAGTTCCTCGGCGACAACGTTGAGGGCAAGGACGTTATCATCGTTGACGATATGATTTCCTCCGGCGAATCAATGATTGAGGTTGCAACGAAGCTTAAGGAGCTTAAGGCTGCGAGAATTTACATTTTCTCGGCATTCGGCCTCTTCTGCAACGGCTTTGACGCATTCGACAAGGCTTTCCAAGAGGGCATCATTGACCGTGTGTTCACAACAAATCTCATTTACGGCACTCCCGAGCTTCTCAGCAAGGATTGGTACGTCAGGGTTGATATGTCAAAGTATCTTTCATACATCATTGATACCCTTAACCATGACACATCAATCAGTGACCTTCTCGACCCCGCTGAAAAGATCAACGCTCTGCTTGAAAAAAAAGGACTTAAATAAGAATTATAAATCAAAGCATCTCTGTCTCATAGGCAGAGATGTTTTTCTACGAGAAAGCAAAAAAATCCTTGCATAAATCGCAAAACGGTTGTATTATAAAAGAAAAGCGAATCAGGTGATTTTATGAGCGAAAAGAAAAGTAAAAAGGACATATTGCAGTTTATAAAGTTCGTGCTGTTCTCGGCATCTGCCGGAATAATTCAGTTCGGCAGCTTTACCTTGATGAAAGAGGTCATTATAAAGCTTGATTTCTTCCAGAATCTTATGCTCGAGCATGAAACCTTTGCGAGGATAATGAACAATGAATACGGTCCGATGTATCTCATCGCCCTCATTCTTTCCGTCATTTGGAACTTCACGTTCAACAGAAAGTTTACGTTCAAATCGGCTAACAACGTTCCGATAGCGATGCTCAAGGTCTTTGCGTTTTACGCTGTTTTTACGCCTATTTCAACTGTTATCGGCGTGCATTTCACCGGCAAATATCCGAACTCGGAGGCTGTTGATTACATTGTTTTGATTGTAACAATGCTCACGAACATGGTCACGGAATTCATCTATGACAAGTTCGTTGTTTTCAGAAATTCCGAAGGCACAGCCGAAAAGAAAGACAAATAATTTTAACTCCCGTTATCCTTGTGATTTCGGGAGTTTTTCTCTTTCATATAGACAAAATATTTTTTTAATGATATAATTCAATTAAAGGAGGTTGGTTTTATGAAAAAAACAATCAAAAGAATTTTATGCATTGTAATGTGTTTCGTGTTCGTTCTCCCCTTTGCGCTCAGCGCAGCGGCGGCAGATATTGACTCAGGCTTCACTCAGGAGGATTTTCTTGTCACCAAGGGCAATAAAATCTACAATCAAAAGGGTGAAGAGATTGTTCTCCACGGCGTAAACCTCGGTTCATGGCTCATTCAGGAGGACTGGCTTTCGCCGTATGAGGAAGCGCAGGATCATTATGATATACTAGAAACCCTCATTGACCGCTTTGGCACAGAAAGAGCCTATGCACTGATGAATACATATCAGGACAACTGGATAACTGAATATGACCTTGATCAGATTAAAGAAAGAAGCTTCAACTGTGTTCGTGTTCCGTTCTGGTACAGAAACTTCTATTCCGACGATAACGGCACAAAGATTCTCGATGAAAACGGCGAATGGGATTTCCATTATCTCGACTGGATCGTTGAGGAATGCTCAAAGAGACAGATTTACGTTATTCTCGACATGCACGGTGCACCGGGCTTCCAGAGCGACGCTCCCCACAGCGGCAAGAGAGACGCTTGTCAGCTCTACGAGGATTCCGAACAGGGCGAATTCTACAGAACGCTTGCAGACGAGCTCTGGACTGCGATTGCATCTCGATTCAAGGGTAATCCGGCCGTCGCAATGTACGATCTTCTCAACGAACCGTCCTGTGAATGTGAGTATGGCGAAGTGACGAGAAGAATCAACAACACTAAGGAATACAAGCGTCTTTACAAGGCCGTAAGAGCCGTCGACGAGGATCATATAATCACTCTTGAGTGTATTTGGACAGCCTTTGCATTGCCGCACAAGGCACTTGCAGGCTTCAAGAACGTTGTTTATCAGGTGCATTTCTATCAGAATTCGGATTTCATCTTCGTAACGCTGACAAAAATTTATTACATGAACACTCCCCTGCTCATGGGCGAGTTCTATCCCCTCGGTAAAACGACCTGGGCAAGCTGCTTCAAGTCGATGAAGAATCTCAACTACAACTGGATGCTTTGGACTTACAAGGCCTCCGGACACGGTATGTGGGATTCAGATTGGGTAATGTTCGGTGCAAAGGACGGCTTTGAGCGAGCAAAGGTTCAGACGGATTCATACGAAGAAATTGCAAGAAAATGGGGCGCATGTCTCAGAACGGACGGAAACTTCCAGGACACCGGCCACTATGACCGTGATGTTGCGGCTTATGTTAAATAATAATTATACTCCAATGTAATTCTAAAGGGCGGCCGACGGTCGTCCTTAAATATTAGCTGACAATACTCTCTAATCTATCTTCATATCTTGG
>CALBHM010000462.1 GCA_937892835.1 uncultured Ruminococcus sp.
AGGTCTTATCAAGCTTATTGCAATATCAAGAAATTTTCTTTTTTCCGACGGACCGTCTCTTATTACAGAAAGAACCGACGGAGAAAAAACCACTGCTTGAAATTCACCGAGAAATTTTCTTGGTGAAATCAGTTTTATACCGTTTAAATATGCTTCCTTTTTTTCTTTTATTATGAGTTTTGCATTCTGATGTCTTCCGTTTGAATTGAACTCGGTAAAAAGCTCGGAATTATCGGAATTTTTATTGATCAACTCAATATTTTTCCTTGTTCTGAAACTGTTGCAGCCTGTAAAAAGCCATATGCTTTCAATAATATTTGTTTTACCGTGTCCGTTTTCGCCGTAAATAACATTTATTCCGTCACTCGGCTCAAACTCCATACTTTCAATATTACGAAAATTTTTGATTATAGCTTTTTCAATATTCATAGTCAGTTCTCAGATTATTTCATAAATTTTATGTTCAAATTCAACCTTATCTCCGACTCGAAGTTTTTTTCCTCTCTGTTCGCAGATTTCACCGTTAACTTTAATTTCACCGTCTTGTATAACGATTTTTGCATGGCCACCGGATTGAACTGCATCACAAAGCTTCAAAAAAGCATCAAGTCTTATAAATTCGGTTGTTATATGTTTTTGAATAATCTCTTTTTCTTTAATTTTAAGTTTTATTTTTCTGTTGTTAAGCATTTTTCTTCAACCTCACGGGAAGTACAAGGAATGTAAAGCTGTCGCCCTCTGTCGGCAGAATAAGAATCGGAGAAACAGCACCGTTAAGTATAATTTTTACTCTATCGGTGTTACAAGCTCTCAGAGCCTCTATAAAGTAACGATTATTAAAACCTATTTCAACCCTGCTGCCTTCAACATCTGCGCTTACCTTGTCGCTGGCTGTTCCTAATGATGTAATACTTGATATTCTGATAAAATCTGTATCAAATACACAGTTTATGAGACTCTTGGTTCTGTCAGTGATAATAAGAGAGGTACGCTCAATGCTTTCGATAAGGCTTCTTGTATCGACTTCAACCGTAGTCATTGCTGTCGTAGGAATTGTCTGCTTATAATTAAGAAATTCACCCTCAAGAAGCCGTGAAATAACGCTGTAACCGTTTACTTCAAAAATGATGTGACGCTTGCCGACGCCGATCGAAATTTCTGTTTCATCTTCATTCTCTTCTTCAACGGAAATTTTAATTATTTCATTCATTGTTTTTGCAGGAACAATGAAAGTTATATCTTCTCCCTTATAATCGATAAATTCCTTCCTAATTGCCATTCTGAAACCGTCAACGGCAATAAGTTTCAGCTCATTATCGGATATTTCAAATTTAATTCCGGTGTATACAACTTTTGTATCCGTAACGGCAACGGCAAAAATAGTTTGCTTAACCATCTCTTCAAGCTGCTTTTTATTGAGATTGATTGTAAAGCCACCCTGAACCGTCGGAAGCTCGGGATATTCTTCCGCTGAAATTCCCATAATTTCATATTTAATATCGCCGCTTCTGATTACAGCGAGATTTCTTTCATCGGATTCGAATGTAACTGTCTGATTTGGGATTTTACGAAGAATTTCGCAAAGAATCTTTGCATTAATGATAATTGCGCCTTCTTCTTCAACCTTTGCATAGATATTTGTATTTATACCGATTTCAAGATCGTAGCCTGTCAGCGAAAGTCCGTTAACGGTGGTCTTGATCATGATACCCTCTGCTCCGGGGATAGATGACTTTGTTGATACCGCTCTTTGAACATTTTGGCATGCGGTTGAAAGAATTGAGGTTTCACATACGAATTTCATTAAAATTCCTCCTGACGGGTTCTGAGATAAATAAATAATATAAATATTATAGTATTAGTAGTAGGGGCTGTTAAAAGTGTGGAAAACAGGAAATTTCATTGAAACAGCGTTGATTGAAGATAATTTTCCCTGTTAAAAATGTGTTTATATTTTTGTTGAAAATTTTGTTAAATAAATAACGGTGTTGAAATGTTGAAAGCTGTTGAAAGAATGTTGAAGAAAGTGTGGAAAATAATTACAAAATTTGTCTTCCTTCAAGTGCTCTCGTCAGCGTAATTTCATCGGCATATTCGAGGTCTGCACCGACGGGCACACCGTATGCCAAACGTGAAACCTTGATACCCATAGGTTTAATAAGTCTGGAAATATACATTGCTGTTGCTTCTCCCTCAACCGTTGGATTGGTTGCCATGATAATTTCTTTTATATTGTCATCGGAAAGACGAGAAATAAGTTCTTTAATTGTAATCTCGTCAGGGCCGATACCGTTCATCGGAGAAATTGAACCATGAAGCACATGATAAAGTCCGTTATATTCACGGGTACGCTCGATTGCAATAACATCCTTTGAGGATTCAACAACACAAATAACGGAATGGTCTCTTTTATCATCATTACAGATTGAACAAATGTCGCTGTCTGTTAAATCACAGCAGACCTTGCAGCGATGAATTTTTTCTTTTGCAAGAAGAATGTTTTCGGCAAATCGTTTTGCCTCGTCATCGGACATTCCGAGAATATAAAATGCAAGCTTTTGTGCGCTTTTATGTCCGATCCCAGGCATACGCTCAAATTGCTCGATTAGATTTGTAAGAGGAATAACGTTGCGTGCCATTTTTAAAACAGTCCCGGAATTGAAAGTCCGCCTTTGGCTCTTTCCATACCCTGATCCATTGCATCGTTAGCCTTTTTGATGCTCTCATTAAGAGCAGAAATAAGAAGATCTTCAAGCATCTCAATGTCTTCCGGATCAACAACATCCGGTTGCATTTTTATTGAAAGCACCTCATGAGAACCGTTGACTGTAACCTCAACGGCTCCTCCGCCTACGGAAGAAGTATATTCCGTAGCTTCAATTTCTTCCTGAATTCTTGTCATATCTTCCTGCATTTGCTGAATTTTTTTCATCATGTTGCCCTGATTCTGGGCACCGGGAATTCTTGCTTTCATTGTAATTATCCTTTCATATTTAAAGTGTTTTGTCCGTCATTCTTCTGAACTTATCATATAAAAAAGGAAACAGAAAAAATATAGGAACAGAAATTTTATTTTTAAAAGAAATGCTTTCGCATTTCATAAATGACTTGTAATATTTCTTAAAATAATTTTTTATAGGTTTCTTAAATTTATTTTCATTTGGTGAACCTTTCAAATTAAAACGATATGAAAGTAAAAATTTCATTCCTCGCTCAAGATAAAATGACGAAAGAATTTTATTTTTTTCTTTTAAAAGGTCATATGAAATAAATCTTGTTTTAAGAAGATCAAACCATTTTTCGTGCCAAAGTTCAGTAAAACTGACGCTTTGAGTGTTTATAAAATAATTATAAAGCTCTGCATCAACAAAAACGGCCTTATATTCTTTTGAACATAATTGAGAATTAAAAACAGTGTCCTCACCTATTCTGAAATCATCAAATTTTATGTTATTCAAAAATTTTTTTGAAATCAGCTTTGTCCATATCGCAGAAAAAACAAGCTCATTATTGATTGTAAATTCGGAATCATTAAAGCTTATAAACTTTTCAGGCTGAAATTTTTCTGTTTTATATTCAAATTTTTTCTCAATTAATTCGGTAGTTTTTTTGTATCGGCAAACGGAAAAATCACAATTATTTTCGATAATTGCCCTATAAAGAAATTCGTACATTTGCGGCTGAATAAAATCATCGGAATCAACAAATCCGATATAATTTCCTTTTGCATTATCAATACCGAAATTTCTTGCAGATGAAACACCTTTATCGGGATTTTTCATCGGAATAATTCTGCTATCTTTTTTTGAATATTCTTTTATAATATCAAAAGTATTATCATTGCTTCCGTCATCCACACAAAGAACCTCAAAATCGGAAAATGTTTGATTTAAAACCGAATTAAGGCACCTTGAAATGTATTTTTCTTCATTGTATGACGGAATAATTATGCTGATTTCAGGAGACATAATAATCACCCATTAATCTTTTTTATCAGGTCGGCAAGCGGATCTTTATTCACCGTTTGATTGTCGCTTGATTTATAAATTCCGAGTCTGTATTTTCTGCCCGTTACGTCAAAAACTGCTTTACGAATTGCCATTGAATGATTGTTCTGACGAATAAATTGTGAAAATACCGGGTTGTCGCATTTAATGAGAATAAAATCTCCTCTGATATAAGCCGAAGATGTTCCAAGAATACCGGTGAGCGGTTTGTCGGAAACATCGAGAAGTGAAAGAACCTCACCCCATTGAGTAAAGAGAATATCCTCTTCCGTGTCATTATGAGTCTCATTTACCGGACGTTCATTATGAATTTCATGCTGAATTTCCGGCGGTGGAGGAGGAAGCTCCGAGTCTTTAATAGGTTGTGTGAATTTAGTTTTCTCTTTAACTTTTTCCGTTGGGTTTTCAGCAACAAATTTTCCGCCTTTAATTGCATTTTCAAGGTTTT
>CALBHM010000463.1 GCA_937892835.1 uncultured Ruminococcus sp.
TTGACCACATCGACCCAAGGTCAGAAGAAAATATTCTCGGCTCCCTTATAGGGGAGGTGGCGTAGCCGACTGAGGGGTTTTGTTGAAACTTGGTTTTAACCCCTCCGTCTTCGGCGCAATCCGCCGAAGTCACCTCCCCTGCAGGGGAGGCAAGACGTTTTTCTGCACTGAAAGGAATCTTTATCAGACTCCAAAGGTGCGATGTGGGCATCGCACCCTACGATGAGGCTCGATAAAGGTACATTTAGTAGCAGTCGATGTCTTACATCGCACCTTGAAATTTCTAATTTGCTCTATTATTTATTCTTGTAGTCAATTTCCTTGCTTTATTTAATTTCACTCAATCAACCCATGGTATCTCAGCGTGTAGTCAATTTTCTCCTTTGCTAAGTCGCTCGGGCGGGTGAGGGGAAGGCGGCAAACTCCGCTGTCCATGCCCATTTGTGCCATTGCATATTTGACCGGCATAGGGTTAACATCGCAGAAAAGCACGTCACATAATCCAAGATAGCGAAGCTGGAGAGCCGTTGCGTAGCCTGCGTCGCCGTCGAGTGCAGCTGCGACTATATCATGAGCTGCCTGCGGCATTATGTTTGAGAGAACGGAGATCGTTCCCTTGCCGCCGAGCAGGGTAAAGGCGGCACTTTGGTCGTCGTTGCCGCAGTATATGTCAAGCTCGTCGCCGCAGAGCATCATAGTTTTTATCAGAGCTGAGAGATCACCGTTAGCTTCCTTTGTCGCAACAACGTTTTCAATTTGACTTAGCCGCTTATAGGTTTCGGGCATTATGTTTACTCCTGTTCTTGACGGTACATTATAGACGATTATCGGCTTCGTCACGCTGTCGCTTATGCGTGAATAATGCTCAACCAAGCCCTCCTGTGAGCATTTGTTATAGTACGGCGTGACTATCAGCAGTGCGTCTGCGCCGAGCGATTCCGCCGACTGACTCTTCTTTATCACGTCCTGCGTGTTGTTGCCTCCCGTGCCTGCGATAACGGGAACTCTGCCGTTTACCTGCTTAACCGTTGTTTTGATAACCTGACGGCGCTCTCTTGAATCAAGCGTTGCGCTTTCACCGGTTGTTCCGCAGACGACGATTGCGTCTGTTCCGTTTTCGATTTGAAAATCAATTTGTCTTTTGAGAGCCTTGTAATCAACCTTCCTGTTTCCGTCGAACGGCGTGACGATTGCACATGCCGCACCCGTAAAAACTGTTTGTTTCATTAAAACGCTCCTTATATAAAAATAAAGACAGGAAAACAAATTCCTGTCTTTTTAACGATATGATGTGTTTATCAGTCCATGTAACCCTTTGCGCAAAGAAGCTCTGCAAGGAGAACTGCGCCGCCGGCTGCACCGCGGAGAGTGTTGTGTGAAAGACATACGAACTTGTAGTCGTACTGAGTGTCCTCACGAAGTCTGCCGATGCTGACTGCCATGCCGCCCTCAAGGTCACGCTGATATCTTGTCTGCGGCATATTGTCCTCTGTGAAGTAGTGGAGGAACTGTTTTGGTGCACTGGGAAGTGCAAGCTTCTGAGGCTCGCCCGAGAAGGTTTCCCATACCTTGAGGATTTCTTCCTTTGACGGAGCCTTGTCGGCAAATCTCATAAATACTGCACCCATATGGCCGTTTGAAACGGGAACACGGATACACTGAGCTGTGAAATGCGGCTCGGAGGCACAAACGATTTCACCGTTTTCAACCTTGCCCCAGATCTTAAGCGGCTCCTGCTCACTCTTCTCTTCCTCGCCGCCGATGAACGGGATAACGTTATCTACCATCTCGGGCCATCTCTCAAAGGTCTTGCCTGCGCCCGAAATTGCCTGATATGTGCAGACGAGAACGTCCTCAACCTTGTAGCCTGCCTTGTCAAGCGGATAGATAGCCGGAACATAGCTCTGAAGCGAGCAGTTTGACTTAACTGCAATGAAGCCTCTCTTTGTGCCGAGACGCTTTCTCTGATCGGCAATGACCTCAATGTGGTCTGCGTTAAGCTCGGGAACAACCATCGGAACATCGGGAGTAAATCTGTGAGCACTGTTGTTTGAAACAACGGGGCACTCAGCCTTTGCATATCTCTCCTCAAGAGCCTTGATCTCATCCTTCTTCATGTCAACTGCGCAGAAAACGAAATCAACGAGAGAAGCGATCTTCTCAACGTCAGCCGTTG
>CALBHM010000464.1 GCA_937892835.1 uncultured Ruminococcus sp.
CGAGACGGTGGCTCGAAGAGCCGGAAGTGATAAAGATTAAATAATTCAAAATAATATGTAAATGAGGTAGCGAAAGTTAATTTTCAAATTAAAATTTCCCTCTTTTAGTAGGGGCACCATTGTCGTCTTTTTTAATTTCTGCTGACTTTAGAGGACGTGCAATGCACGCCCCTACTGATTCTATCTAAGCTTTCATCTGACCTTGGGTCGATGTGGATCGGCACCTTGAAATATAATCTATTCTTTAATAAAAAATCTGTAACAAGCTTCAACGGCTGTGCCTTAATTGACACAGCCGCTTTTCATTGGAATATAAACTTTATCTTATCCGCTTCGATTTCACGGATTTTTCCGTCCTTTTTATCCGATATCGCCGTACATTCGATTTCCGGTGTGCGGTATTTCAGAACATAGCTTTCACCGCTCATTCTTGCCGATTCCGGCACGGTATAGCACACGGTTTTCAGCACCGAATAGAGCCTGATAAACGGGCAAAAACTTTCGGTCTGTTCTGTTGTATAGTCAATCTCCATACCGTCATAGCCGAGCCGACAACCGCTGTCGTCAACGCTGATTGCTATCCCATTTATCGGTGAGAGCATTTCAACGGTCATTACCCCCGTCTCGGCGTAATTTATCCTCGCCGAATAGTCCGTATCATTGTAGCTTGCGCTGACGATTCCGTTCGGCCTTGATGGATTCACACTCTCTTTTTTCACTTTTTTGCCACACGAGGGCAGAAACATCATAATGCACACAAGCAATACAGCAAGGCTTTTCTTCAAATTTATCCCCGATTATTCAAAATTTGAAAGAACCTCCGCTATCTCGCCGATCATTTTTGTCGGAGTAACTCCGTGCATGGAGTATTTTTTCTGTACGTTATCTCCGCAAAGTCCGTGCACATACACGCCGGCAATCGTTGCTGACTGCAAGCTCATAGACTGACAAACAAAAGAGGAAATTATACCTGCCAAAACATCACCCGAACCGCCGGTTGCCATTCCTGCATTACCGGTACGGTTTATGTACACGCTTCCCGACGGCCCCGCAACAACGGTATTTGAACCCTTGAGGACGAGTATGCAGCCGTACCGGGTTGCAAAATTCCTTGCAGCCTTGACCCTGTTGCTCTGAATTTCTTCAATGCTCAGGCCTGTAAGTCTCGCCATCTCGCCCGGGTGCGGAGTCAAAATCAGCGGAGCGGAGGTTTCTTTCAATATATTTATATTAAATGAAACCGCATTTATTCCGTCTGCGTCGAGAATGATCGGTTTTTTTACGTTTGCAAGGATTCCGTTGACAAGGCGCACCGTGTCCTCACAAAGGCCGAGTCCGCAGCCGAGGAGAACCGCCGTCGATTTGTCGGCAGACTCGATAATACGCTGCAAATTATCCGCCTTGAGAAATCCGTCAGCCGTCGAGGGCATCGGATTCATCAGCGGCTCCGTGAGCTTTGACGCAATCGCCGGATCCGCCGTCTCAGGAAAACCACAATCAACGTTCCCCACGCCGCTTTCAACCGCCGCATTCGCCGCCATGACCGCTGCACCCTGCATGCTGCGGCTGCCGCAAACGCTCAAAAGTCTGCCGAAATTGCCCTTATTCGCAACAGGGTCTCTCGGCTTAAAGAATCGTTTTATCTCGTTGTGCTCGGCGGAAACAATCACATCCGAGCCGACGGCTTCATAGCATTTTTTATCAATGCCGATGTCGACAAGCGACACAATTCCGCACTGATCCGAAGCCGGTTTAAGAATATGCACCGGCTTGTAACAGGTTATCGCAAGGGTGTAGTCCGCCTTGAAGAAGTCGGATTTAATCTCGCCGCTGTTGCCCTCAAGTCCGCTCGGAACATCGACGGCGAACTTTTTGGCTCTCGACCTTGCTATATCACTGAAGAATTTTGACGTTGTTTCGTCAAGCTGACCGTGGAATCCGATTCCGAAAACGCAGTCAACGATCGCCGCTGCGCTCATGCATGCCGAAACGCAGGCGTCGTAATTCTGAGCGAGGTCCGAGACCAGCACAGGCTTATCCTCAAGATAAGCATACATAATTTTGGACTCATATGCCGTGGGATAGCCGTTAGTCAGCACAAGGCGGATTCCGTAGCCCTTTTCGCTGAGATTTTTGGCAATAACAAAGCCGTCACCGCCGTTTTTACCCGAGCCGCAGAGCACAGCAACTGTCTTTGTCGCAGAATTAAGACCGACAATGGTTGAGTGAATTTTTTCAGCGCAGGCATTGCCGGCATTTTCCATCATCTCGACATACGAAAGTCCGTTGACATCCGCATTTTCCTCGATGACACGCATCTGTTCACAGGTGTAAATGAGCATATTGAGTCTCCTTAAATAGTGTTTGTGATGTAAAGTAATTCTGGACATTTATCAGCCATCCACTCGAGCGGAAGCCTTGGTTGATTTCTGCTGAACTTGGTCGACTTGAAAAGTCAGATGATATAAAGATACATTTTTACTTATCCCTTCCACCGCAAGCGGTCCCCCTCCCCTTACCATAAGGGGAGGCTTATTTAGTTTCTGCTGACTTAAAATAAAATCAAGAAATTTACGTTTTATTCTGCCTCCCCTTGTTGCAAGGGGAGGTGGCTCGGAGAGCCGGAAGGGATAAAGATTAAATAATTCAAAATAAAATGTAATCGAGGTGACGAAAGTAAATTTTCAGATTGAAACTCTCGTCCTTTTTAATTTCTGCTTGCTTTGGAGGACGTGCAATGCACGCCCCTACCGGCTCTGTCTAAGCTTTCTTCTGACCTCTGGGTCGATGTGGTCATTGACCCCTACGGATTGTTCGTCCTTTTCATTTAATCGTAGGGTGCGATGCCCACATCGCACCTTGAAATTCTTCTTAAACTGGCCTTTTCTTCTCCCCTACAGGGGTACCAATGTTAAATTTCTAATTAATAACGAGCGAACAAAAGTCAGTCTCCCCAAGCCATCATTCAGCATTGCAAAGAATTATCACAAATTTTCCACATACCAATCAATCGCAAGCTTCAAGCCGGAATCAAAATCGTAATCCGGGTCATAGCCGAGCATTTCACGAGCCTTGGATATATCGGCATTGGAATGTTTGATGTCCCCTGCCCTGTCCGGGCCGAAATTCGGTTCAATATCCTTTCCGAGCGCACGGGTCAGCGAATGATAAATATCAATTAAATATTCTCGTCCGCCGTAGGCTATGTTGAATGCATTGCCGGCCGCCTCATGAGGGGCAAGGCAGGCCTTGAGGTTCGCCTCGATAACATTCTCAATATATGTGAAGTCTCTCGATTGCATTCCGTCGCCGTTGATTGTCGGCGTTTCATCGTTCATGAGCATTTTAATAAACTTCGGAATAACCGCCGCATAAGCTCCGTCGGGATCTTGGCGTCTGCCAAAAACGTTGAAATACCTCATTCCGTAAGTGTCAAGTCCGTAAAGCCTTGTATAAAGCTTCGCAAATTCCTCGTCAACTCGCTTCGTCAGCGCATAAGGAGAGAGCAGATTGCCCTCCTGTCCCTCTTTTTTGGGAAGAACGGGATGATCGCCGTAAACAGAGGAGCTTGAAGCGTAGACAAACTTTTTAACTCCCTGCTGTCTCGCCGCTTCCATCATGTTGAGCGTGCCCATAATGTTATTCTTTTCATAAAATAGCGGCATTTCAATGCTTCTCGGCACACTGCCCCATGCCGCCTGGTTGAGAACATAGTCCACGCCCTCGCAGGCCTCTATGCATATGTCAAGGTCTTTGATATCGCCCTTTATGAATGTGTAATTCGGGTCGTCAAGAAAAAGGTCAACGTTAGCCTGCTTGCCTGTCGAAAGGTCATCGAGACACCTGACCTTATATCCCATTTTCAGTATCGCTTCGCAAAGGTTAGAGCCAATGAAGCCTGCTCCACCCGTTACAAGGAATACCGAATCCTTCGGAAATTTTAAATTTGAATATCCCATAATATCATCCCTTTACAGTCTCCAGTAGTTGAAGCCCGCTTTCTCAAATTCGTCTTTATCGTAAATTCCTTTGACGTCAAAAAGAATCTTATTTTCGTTCTTGTCCGAATACATTGATTTTATGTCTTCAACGGAATACTCCTTGAAATCGTCGTGATCGACGGCAACGAGAACCGCATCAAAATCTTTAAGCTCGGCTTCAGAAACAAGGTCAATGCCGTATTCTCTCTTCGCCTCCGCTTTGTCCGCCACGGGGTCATATACGGCGGTATGAATCTCATATGAGCCAAGCTCGTTCAGAATGTCGATAACCTTTGTGTTTCTTGTGTCGGGGCAGTTGCCCTTAAAGGTGAGACCGAGCACCAAAACATTGGCGTCCTTGACCTTGACATCGGCATGAATCATCTTCTTGACAAGCTCCTGAGCAACATATGCGCCCATGCCGTCGTTTATTCGTCTGCCGGCGAGAATAATTCTCGAATGATATCCGATTTGCTCCGCTTTATATGTCAGATAATATGGGTCAACGCCGATGCAATGTCCGCCGACAAGACCCGGTTCAAAGCTCAGAAAATTCCATTTTGTTCCTGCGGCTCTCAGAACGGCCTTTGTGTCAATGCCCATCTTGCTGAATATCATTGAAAGCTCATTGACGAACGCAATATTTATATCACGCTGACTGTTTTCGATAACCTTGGCCGCTTCGGCAACCTTTATGCTCTCGGCACGGTAAACACCGGCTTCGATAACAAGACTGTAAACGTCTGCGACCGTTTCAAGCGTTTCGTCGTCCATGCCGCTGACGATTTTCACTATGTTCTCAAGTCGGTGATTTTTGTCGCCGGGATTAATTCTTTCGGGAGAATAGCCGATTTTAAAATCTTTGCCGCATTTAAGACCGGATTCTTTTTCAAGAATCGGAACACAGATATCCTCCGTCACACCCGGATAAACCGTGGATTCATACACAACAACAGAGCCTTTTGTAAGGTTGCGTCCGAGAACCTTGCTTGCGCCGATAACGGGTGAAAGGTCGGGAACCTTATCCGGACGAACCGGAGTAGGCACAGCTACAATGTGGAACTTTGCCTCTCTCAGTTGGGTTTCGTCACTCGTGAAATCCACATTGCATTTCTGTATAGCCTCGTCGCCGACCTCCTTCGTCGGGTCCTTGCCGCCGATATAGGTTTCGATTTTCTTATCGTTTATATCAAATCCGATAACATCAACCTTTTTGGAAAAAGCGACGGCAATGGGCAGTCCGACATAGCCGAGACCGACCAACGAAAGCTTTTCTTCTCTGTTGACAATTTTATTGTATAAATCCATTTTTCAACCCTCCGTGAAAAATTTGACAATCTCCGATTATATTTATTTAATTATATCATTTTAAGTTAATTTGTGCAATAAAAAATCGTAGTTTTTACGGTTTGCGGCGTTGTTTTCGTTGCAAAACAACGATTTTTATGTTATTATATGTTACAGAATATGAGCGGAGGCACGAAAATGAGCAATAACATTCCAATCAAGACAAGAGCGGTCGGCGGATTTGACAAAAAACAGGTGGACGAATACCTGAACTCACTCGCCGAGGAATACGAAAAGTCGGTTTCAAAAGAGGATATTGCCAAGCTTCGTGACGAGATAACAGAGCTAAAAAAAATAGTACGTGAGAAAGACAAAAAGCTCTCCGAGCTGAAAGAAAAACTTGAGGAATTCGACAACAGCAACGAGAACAAGCCCGATTTTGACAATCTCAGCAACTCGGCAAAGAAATTTATCGACGCCCACAACGAGGTCGTTCGCATTGCCGACGAAACGAGCAAGTATATAAACTCGACAGAGCGCAAGCTCCCCTCCCTGCTCAAAAATCTCTCGGCCGTTACCAAGAATATCGACAGTCTCAATGACGAGCTTTCGGAAATCACAAAGCAGCTTGACTCGATTGAGATAACCCCGCCGCTTGAGGTTGAAGCTCAGTCAAACGAACCTGAGGAGTTCAATATATTCGATCAGGATTTTGACAGTTAAATAACAGCAAAAGAACGGAGCCGTGTTAATTGCACAGCTCCGTACTATTTAATAACTTATCTCAACGAAAAGCCTTCACGCCGAACGGGCAAAACCTCTTTTTCGAGGTTGCCGCCGTTGCTCAGATAAATCTCGTAAAGCTCCTGCTGACGTTCGTCGGAATAGGTATAGCCCCACTGATTCTTTATCTTTGCGAAATCCTCAAAGGTTTCGTCTGGCAGGGTCGTGATTTTTTCAATATCCAGCGGAAGCGGAATACAAACCGTTCCGTCCGAGGTGATGTAATACTTCTCGGCAAGCTCGATAAGCCGTCTGTTTGCCTCCTGCTTGGGATATTCCTCGTCAAACATAATTCTTGTAATCGGGAAAACGGCAACCTTTGCGCCGATAAGCTCGTAAGCCTGCGTTGAAAGTCCCGAATGTCCGTGATGAGCAACCTGAACAATGTCACATTTCAGCTCATCGTCATAGCGAGCTTCAAGAACTTTGCTTGCAAGAGCAGAACAATCTCCGGGGATAAACACCTTCGTTCCGCCGACGCTCATCATCAAAGCGCACGAGGAATCGTTATAATCCGGCATTTTCTCGGGGAAGATATCCTCATGAGTGCAAAGAACGTTGAAGCTGAGATTTCTCAACGTAAAATGCATTCCCGAATGGAGCTTATACTGCGGAATCGAGAGCGCATCAAGCTGTCTGAAAAGCTTCCGGGAAAGAAGCACCTCTTCAATATCCCATTCATTGTCGACGTCATACTTTGGGTCGATAAGATTTGAGTAAAAACCCTCGATAAAAACGTCGTCGCAGTTATAGCGAAGAAAATCCATCAGCTTTGAGATATGATCGGAATGAGCGTGAGAGATAAACCAGCCGTTGACGACGATTTTTCTGCCCTTCGGTGTTCTGTCACGCATGAATTTATGGATTCTGTCATTGTCGTTGAACTGGAAATAGTGGCCGCTGTCCACGACGAAAAAGCTGTAATCCGGGCACTGAACAAGCAGGCACATTCCGCAGTCGATATATGTATGGTCATTCTCGAATCCGTAGAACACGGTTTGGCATTCGCCTTCACACACAGGCTCACCGTCGGCAGGAACAGGATTCTCCCCCGCCGTTACCCTGAGTGAATTATCGCACGGTGTGTAATATGCCGTAATGTGCAGGCCGTTCTTTTCAAGCAGGGTAAAACAATTCCCGTCTATCTCGTTCTCTCTGATTATTTCAAAGCCGTTTTCATTGAGCTTTTTGAACCATGCATCGATTTCTTCAATATCCGTCGAGCGATAAATTGCCATTTCACAATTTTCACGGCAATCGTAAATCGGCTCGTCTGCGCACGGTCTGAATTTGAGATTACTTTCAAAAAAATTCATTATTCGGCGTCCTCTTTTTTATACTTCTTTGCGATAACTACCACAGCAACAACAATAATTGCAAGCACGATCAAAGTCGCCGCACCGACAACAACAATTTTCTTTTTGTCGGTTGTTTTTGTATTGGCATCCTCGTCATTCTTGCCCGTTACCGATTCGGCAACAGGTGTGGTTAACTCCTCACTCATCTCGGAGCTTCCTGCCGTTGTGGCAGCAGAAGTTGTCTCTCCGGTTTTGGTTGTACCGCTTGTCTTGGCAACCGTTGTGCCGACCTGGCCTGCCGCAGCGGAGGTCTTGATATCGGCTGAGCCGCCGATTGGGATAGTCTTGGCATCAACCGTAATAACGCTGTCGGCCGTGCTGCCGCTGAGACCGCAGTTTGTAACAGTGAGCTTAACATCATCAGCCTTGAGCTTATCGGCAGACGTCTTTTTAAGAGTAAGCGTCAAAAGGTCCTTGCCGTTGACGGCCTTAAAGCTCGATATTGAGGCAAAAGTAAACTTTATCGGATTTGAATCCTTATTGAAAGACATGATTACTGTATCACCGAGGTTGGCATTCAAATCATCGGCGTAAATTTTAAAGTTTCTTAGACCTGCACCGGTTGCGCACTTTTCAACACTCAGCCTTTTGGAAAGCTTAACCTCAAAATCGAGACAGTTGAAAGACGAACCGCCCTCATAGTCGATAGAAACAATCGCTCTTGTATCGCTCTCGGACACGACGTTAACCGCAAAGGTCGCACTCTGTGCCGCAAAAGCAGGCAGACAAAGGCCAAAAGCCATCACCGCTGCAATTATAATCGAAATAATTTTCTTCATAAAAATGACCTCCGTTCGATAAGCCTATTCAAACAATATGTTATATATGTGGCATAGGCTTTATACAGCAAGTATAACACAAAACAATACAATTTTCAACCGTTGTATCTTTAGTCATTTTGCATAAGCAAAGATTTGTTATTTTGTTGATTTTGCAATATTGACTGATTATAATATTTCGCATATGATATTTGGAGGGTAATAATATGAAAAAAGAGAGTAAAATCAAGCTTAATCAGGTCGTTTTGGCGGCACTTTTTGCGGCACTCACAACCGTCCTGACCTATTACGTTAAAATTCCGAGCGTAAACGGATATATGCACATCGGCGATTCGATGATTTATCTCTGCGCCAGCATTCTCCCGACACCGCTTGCCGCCCTTTCGGCCGGTATCGGTGCAGCTCTTTCCGACGCAGTCGGCGGCTACACGATGTACATCATTCCGACCTTTATTATCAAGGCACTTTTGGTACTTTGCTTCACCCACACGGCAAAGACGCTCCTTTGCAAGAGGAACATTATCGCCGTTTTCGTCGCCGCATTTATCACGATTGCAGGCTACTACGTCGCAGAGGTTATCATTCTTGCGCTTTCCGCACCGGTCGGATTCACTGAATATCTTTTCAGCGTTCCGTCATGGGTCAGCGCACTGAACACCCTACCCGGCAATGCAATTCAGGCAGGTTCAAGCGGAATACTTTACCTTGTACTTTCCGCCGCACTTGACAAAGCAAAAATTAAAGACAGAATAATAAGGAAGAATTAATTATGGCTGATATTGTTTACACCTATGGCAACAGCGTTTATATGAACATAACCAACAAATGCCCCTGCTCATGCGTTTTTTGCATCAGGAGCAACGGCGACGGACTCGGTTCGGCCGAATCGCTTTGGTTAAAGAAAGACCCGACACTTGAAGAGATTGAGGACGAAATCAACAAATTTGATTTTTCACCGTATTCCGAGGTCGTATTCTGCGGCTACGGCGAACCGACACAGGCACTTGACAACCTCATTGCAAGTGCAAAGTATCTCAAAGAGAAGTACGGACTTAAAATTCGTCTCAATTCAAACGGATTGAGCGACCTTATCAATGGCAAGGAAACTGCAAAAATGCTTGAAGGGGTTGTAGATTCAATCTCAATCAGCCTTAATGCTCCGAATGCAAAGCGTTATCAGGAGGTCAGCCGTTCACGTTTCGGCGAGGACGCTTTCCCGGCACTGCTTAAGTTTGCTGAGGATTGTAAAAAATATATCCCGAAAATCAAGTTCACCGTTGTTGACGTTATCAGCAAGGAAGAAATTGCAGAATGTCAGAAAATTGCGGATGACATGGGAATTCCGCTGAGAGTAAGAGAGTGGATTAAATAAGTTAATATGCATAGCGGGCGGCCGATTTGGTCGCCCGTTTTTATTTCCTTGCGGCATTAAAAGTTGTGCACGCTTATATTGGATCCACCTACGTTTTCTTCCAATTTTGGATTGATGTTGGCATCGACCCCTATGAATTGTTCTTTTCTGCTACTTTTCGTAGGGTGCGATGTGGGCATCGCACCTTGAAATTTATTGACCTTAGAAACTTTCTTTTATCTGCTTTTTTCCTTATCCCCTCCGTCGTCAAGGACGACCTCCCCTTGCAACAAGGGGAGGCTTGTAGAATTTCTACTTCTTTTTCAACGAGTTGAAATAATAAAATTCTGCTTCAAAGAAATAAGACTCTGAAATTTACGTCCCGTTCAGCCTCCCCTTAAATGATTTAAGGGGAGGTGGCTCGAAGAGCCGGAAGGGATAAAGATTAAATAATTCAATAAATTTCGGCAGACTTTCAAGAAAGCCCCTCAGTCACGGGCATGCCGTGACAGCGTCTCGCTGCGGCTCGGTCACGCCACGGCTCTGACAGTCCACCGGACTGTCATTCACTACCGTGTCGACACTTCGCTACCCTACAGGGGAGCCGAGAATTAGTCGGCTTCACTGCGGCTCGGTCATGTCGCTCCCTCACAGGGGCACCCAATAGTTGTTTCAAAAAAGTTAGGGTCGAGCTATTTTGGATGAGGAAGCATTTTCTCTCTGCGACAAAGTATGTTTATACGTCATAAACCATAAAAAGTAAGGGTCGAGCTATTTTGGATGAAGAAGGCATTTTCTCTCATTGATGGCGTATGCTTATACGCCGAGATGAGAAAAATGACTTGTTCGCCAAAAGAGCCGACCCGAAAATATTAGTCCATTTCCCAGTTATGCCAAACGTTTTGAACATCATCATTATCATCGAACATGTCAAGCATCTTCGTCATGTTGGTGATGTCGTCCTCGTTGGTAAGCTTGGTGTAGGTTGTGGGAACATCCTCAACCTCTGCGGAAAGGAAGGAATAGCCCTTTGCCTCAAGGTCATCACGAACACCGCCGAGATCGTTCGGCTCGGTGCGAATTTCGAAAATTCCCTCGTCGTCGGTGATGAAATCGGTTGCACCTGCTTCGAGTGCATCCTCCATGAGCTTCTCCTCGTCAACGTCCTCGGCTTCAATCGTGATTACACCGCAACGGTTGAACATGAAAGAAACGCAGCCGCTCTGTCCCATATTTCCGCCGTACTTGTCAAAATAATGTCTGACGTCACCTGCTGTACGGTTACGGTTATCGGTAAGGGTCTCGACAATAACGGCGATACCTGACGGGCCATAGCCCTCGTACATGATCTCCTCGTAGTTATCGGCACTGCCCTCGCCTGCAGCCTTTTTGATGATACGCTCAATGTTATCGTTAGGAACGTTGTTTGCCTTAGCCTTTGCGATAACGTCCTTAAGCTTTGAATTGACTGTCGGATCAGGGCCGCCCGACTTAACGGCAACCGAGATCTCACGGCCTATTTTAGTAAATACCTTTGCACGGGCGCCGTCTGTTTTTTCCTTCTTGCGCTTGATCGTGCTCCATTTTGAATGTCCTGACATAAAATCACCATTTCCTGTCGTATTTTAACTTTTAGATTATATACTCATAAATCATATTTGTCAAGTGACAGCCTGTTAAATCAGCAGCCACCGGCTATTTTTTAATCGTCCAAAGCCGGTGGAGTAAAGCCATAACCGAGTATCTCATTTGCTTCCGACATGACGATAAACGCATCCGGATCAATTTCCTTGCACATTCTTTTAATGTTCGGAATCTCATGGCTTCTTGCGGCGCAGATAACAAGCTCGCTCAGCTCACCTGTATAGCCGCCCTTTCCCTCAATAATCGTTGCACCTCTGTGGCCTCTTTTGGTAATTGCTTCGGCAAGCTCCTTGCCCTTTTTCTTTGTGAAAATATAAAGCATTTTGCCGTTACCCGTACCGTAGAGAATAAAGTCCATCACCTTTGATGAAACAAAGATAAGGATTGCGGCATAAAGCACGCTGTCGATGCTCCTGAAAACAATAGCTGCCGCCACAACAACCGCTGCATCGCAAAGCATTATCATTCTGCCGATTGACATGTGCGGCCAAATCTTTTTGAGCAGTCTGCCGAGAACGTCGGTTCCGCCCGAGGTTGCGCCTCTTACGATAATGAGCGCAATTCCCGCACCGCACATTGCACCGCAGAAAATTGAAGCGAGCAGCTTATCACCATGATAAGCCCCTATCAAGCCCCTGTTCATTGCAAGCTTCACGCCGTCGATTATCAGCGAAAGTACGCCCGACACCCACAGCGTTTTGAACGTAAAGAACTTACCTATGAAAATCCATGCGAGAATAAAAAGCGGCACGTTGAGCAGGAATCCCGTTAGTCCGACCGGGCACTGCGGAAAAAGATAGTTAATAATAATCGCAACGCCGGTAATGCCGCTCTGTGCAATTTTATTCGGAATTGCAAAAATATTAACTCCCAGTGAGTAAAGAAGGCAACCGATAACGAAATAAACGTTATCAACGGCAAATTTTTTCAAACTGTACTTTTTCAAATCCTGAACAAGTGAATTTTTCTTTTGCAAAGTTATCCTCCTTAACCGTAAATCAACCTGTATAATTCAAGAATTCTGTCCGTCCTGTTCATTAGGTAGAGATAGCCGAAAAGGGTTTCCATCGCCGTTGCCATGTGATAATCCGAACGGCTGACATTCTTTGGCTGATGTCCGGATTTTGCATTTCTTCCACGTTTGAAAACGGCGGTTTCCTCCTCTGTCAGAACAGGCATAATTTTTTCGACGCCCTGTGCCTGCGCCGTCGCCCTGACACGTTCGACCGCCAAATGGTGCAGGTCGTTTGCCGGTCTGTTTGCGTCGCAGATAAGCTCCTCGCGAACGAGCAGGTCAAAAACCGTATCGCCGATAAAAGCAAGCGTCAAAGGGCTTAGTTCATTGGGCTTTACTTCTTTATCTTTCAAAAAACGTTCCATATATTTTACGGCACAAAGTCGAATTCCAGATCGTAAATCTCGACCGTGTCACCCTCCTGAATTCCTTTTTCTACAAGTGCGTCGATTATTCCGCTGGAGTGAAGCACACGCTGGAAATATTGCAACGATTCGTAATCATCAAGGTCGCAGCGTTGAAGTATTCTCAGAAGCCACTCACCCTCAACGGAGTAAATTCCGTCCTGAACGGTAATTGTAAATTTGCCGTCAGCATTCTTCTCAAAGAACTCGGCAGGAATCTCCTCTTTTTCGTATCTCTTGATCGGAGGAAGCGTTGCAAGCTTAGCCGCAACGGCATTGATAATCTCCTGCGTACCCTCTGCAATCGGGGCGCACATGGTGAAATACTGATATCCACGCTCTGTGAAATATTTTTCGAGCTTTTCAAGCTGTTCGTCCGTTGCAAGGTCAACCTTGTTGCCGACAACTATCTGCGGCAAATCCGCCATATCGGAATTGAACTTGACAAGCTCCTCATTTATCTTGTTGAAATCCTCAATCGGGTCTCTGCCCTCGCTGCCTGCGGCGTCAATGATGTGAACGAGCAAGCGGCAGCGTTCAACATGGCGAAGGAACTCATGGCCGAGACCCACACCGTCGCTTGCACCCTCGATAAGCCCGGGGATATCCGCCATAACGAATGAATTGCCCTCGCCCATCGAAACAACGCCGAGCACGGGAGTGAGCGTTGTGAAATGATAGTCGGCGATAATCGGCTTAGCCTCGCTGACAACCGAAATAAGCGTTGACTTGCCGACATTCGGGAAGCCGAGAAGTCCGACATCGGCAAGGAGCTTCAATTCGAGCGAAACGTCCCAGCTCTCACCGGGCGTACCGGGCTTTGCAAATCTCGGCGTCTGGCGGGTCGGGGTCTTGAAATGGGAATTGCCCCAACCTCCCCTGCCGCCCTTTGCGGCAATGAACTCGTCATCGTCGGACATATCGGCCATAACCTTGCCCGTTGTCTGCTCACGAATAATAGTACCTCTCGGCACTTCAATAATTAAATCCTCGCCCTTTTTGCCGCTCTTGTGACCCGACTGGCCGGGAGCACCGTTGGGGGCTTTATATTTTCTTTTGTATCGGAAATCGGCAAGTGTCGAAAGATTGTCGTTTACCTTAAATACAACGTTTCCGCCTCTGCCGCCGTCTCCGCCGTCCGGTCCTCCTGCAGCAACATATTTTTCTCTTCTGAACGCAACAGCTCCGTTGCCGCCGTCGCCTGCCGTTATTTTAATTTTTGCTATGTCTACAAACATAGATTTACCTCATTCTGTTAAATTATGTCAGGCTCTTGCAGCCTTGATGTTGGCAACAAATTTCTTTGCAGTCTCTGTTATAAGCTTATAGTCGCCTGTTTTTGCACCTGCCGTCAATGATGAACCTGCTCCGACGGCAACCGCACCTGCCTTTATCCATTCGCCGACGTTATCGGCATTAACTCCGCCCGTCGGCATCATCTTGGCATATGGGATCGGGCCGAGGATATCCTTGATTATCTTAGGACCGAAAAGATCTCCGGGGAAAATTTTGAGAATATCCGCACCGTTTTCCATCGCCGTTACAGCTTCACGAACAGACATAACGCCGGGCATCATCGGCACTCTGTAACGGTTGCACATCTTTAGCGTTTCAAGATCAAGATACGGACTGACGATATACTGTGCTCCGCTGAGCATTGCGATTCTTGCCGTTGCAGCATCCATAACTGTGCCTGCACCCAATATTATGTCCTTGGGGTCGTATTTATATGAGAGTGTTTCGATAACTCTGTCCGCATGGGGAACGCTGAATGTCAGCTCGATTGCCGCAACTCCGCCCTCCATGCAGGCGTCAACAATTCTTTCTGCCTTATCGGCACTTTCGGCTCGGACAACGGCAACAATGCCGCAATCCTGAATTCTCATAAGAATGTTTTCTTTATCCATAATACCCTCCGTTAATTATCAATTTTCGGCGCAGAAAGTATTCCCACACGTCTGAGAACATATTCGTTGCTCCAGTTGCACTTCTTACTTCTCCATGCGTCCGGTCCGTGCCAAGGCTCTGCCTCATTGACAAGGTGAAGCGGACCGAAGGTGTTGTAGCGGTGAGTGTAAAGCGTCATTTCAACATCATGCTCGCCGTCGGAAAGTCCGTCAACGCCGAGTATATACGGCGGATAGATAATATCGCCCTTTTCCTCACCGTCAACCCTGACGGAAATCATTGCACCCCTGTACCATGAAGTGCAGATATTCATTTTTCCGTTTTCGGCTGTTGCCTTGAATTTATATGTAATATTGTCGCCGTAGAACGGGAAGCCCTGTCTTGTTATGTCGCCGAAGCCGATTTTTTCGGGCATAGCGACAACTGTTTTCTCCGTTCCTGTGACCTTAACACCGAAATCGCCGAGAATAAATACGCTCTCTATGTCCGTCTTTTCGCCGTAAGCGTAGGTCATTTCAAGCGTGTTTTTACCCTTGATAATATCGGGAAGCTTAACCTTGAAAATCGAAATATCAACATAGTTGCCGCAAAGCTCTTTTGTTACTTCATGACCGTTAAAAGCAATTCTTTCAAGCCTATCAGGCTCCTCAAATGCAAGCTCGGCACCGCTGTAATCAATCTCACTGTCAAAGGTGAAGCGAAGCGTAAGCTTGTCCACAGGGGGGATATCGCCCGAAACCCACGGCTGTACTATCGAACCGCCACGAAGCGGAAGTCCGAGCCTCTCACGGCAAACATTATCAAGACGGAGAATTTCTTCCTCGGGGGAAAACTCGCCCTCGCCTGAAAGCTTGAACTCCGCCATATCGAGCAGAAGCACGTTCTTTCCGTCAAGCTCATAGTCAACCAAGCCGACAACCGACTTACCCTCGGGAGCGTCGCAATTTTCTTCACTTTCTGCCGAATTTGTTTTGCCGTCGGTCAGCTTTATAAGGAGCGAATCATAGCCGTAAAGCTTATGAGAAATAACAGTCTTTCCGTTAACATATGAAGCACTGAGCGGAGTAATTTCGCCGCTTTGCGTGTCATAGAGCTCGGGAATATACTCGCCGCCAACCGTGATTTTTATGTCACTGCCGTAGTCGATATCCTTGTTTTTCGGCTCGGCATCGTGGCAGATGAAAAGCCATTCGCAGTCATTGTCACGGCGAAGCTGGTAGATGAGATTATCCGTCAGTCTGCCGTTGGCATATCTCAAAGTAACCGTTCTGTCATCTTCAAGTGCATTTAGAAGCGAAGCTCTCGAAAAATCAATTCTTGTACTTCTCTCAAACAGCCTTTTGCTCTCGTCGGACTCTACAGCGTCGCAAAGATAAGGTGCATCACCCATAAAAATGAGCTTGCCGCCGTTTTTGCCGAAATCCGAAAGCCGTTCAATCGTAGTAGAACGCAGCGTCTCGCATCCGGGAACGATAACGGCATCATATTCCATCTTGCCGACTCTGAGCGGATTTGAACCCTTCTCGCAAAGCGACGGAAGGAGCGACTCAGAGATATAATCGAAATCTATACTGCCCTCGAGCAACCAATTTGTAACGTTATCAAATCTTTCGTCAAGGCTTTCACGCAAAACGGCTGTCTTGTCGTTCGGTCCCCAATGAAGCCAAAAGCTCTCGATCGGGTGAATAACGGCAACCTTGACAACCGGCTTACCCCTCGTCAGAGCCGTGTTGAGCCTTGCAAAGTGATCCTCGACAACCGAGAATTTTTTATACCACGGCGACTGATACGAGATAGAAGCCGGATAGTCACGCTTCGCCTCGCCGCCCATTGCATACCACGAAAGGTGCGGAACTCTGACCGTTACGCCGAGAGCTGCCTGCCAGTCGCCCTGATGCTTATAGGTTCTGAAATCACAGTCCCATGCCGTTACGCCGTAAAGCTCGGAGAGCATACCCTCATAGCCGAACTGATGAACCGCCGACTGTGCCTGCTTTGCCGTTGTGAACTCATGATTGTTACAAAGCATATCAATGCCGGGGATATCAAAGCCCCTGTAGGAACGCATAGCCTCACCGAGTGCGGCGCACTGACTGCGAAGCGTCGGTTCCTCCATCATGTGTCCTGTCAAAGCAATGCCGTTTTTACGGCACCATGAGCCGATATTGTCGGCAAAGGAGCTTGAGAAAAGCTCGGATATAAAATCATGATATCTGTATCTGTGCACGGACGGCTTGCTCTCGGGCAAATCCCAGAAAAGCTCGGGAAGCGTTGCGTAAATATCCGCACCGTAGGCCTTTTCGTAAAGCTCGGGGACCTTGTCCGTCCACGGCATTATCATGTCCATTTTATCAAAGGAATTGTTCATGACCGCCTTATGAGTGAACTGCGGCTCGTCCGTAAAAATTGCAGGAACGGTCTTGTCGAACTCGTCACCTGTGCACTTTTTGTATTTTTCGTGAGTAATTTCAACGAACCGGTCAACTGCGTCCTTTGAAAGCGTATCGGCATATGTCTTGCCGTTAAACCAATCGGACTCGCCGATTATCTCCATAAATGCGTACCATTTAGTGCCCTCGGCTTCGTCGTCCTCGCCTATTCGCTTATAGGACAACAGATATCCGTCCTTGTCAAGTACAACGTCATAGCAGGCAAGCAATTTTCCGTTGTTAGTTCTGCCTGCGCTGACCTCAACGGATTTCTTAGCCTCGGCAGTCTTGAACGGGGTGAAAAGAAGATATCTCGCCCTGTAGCGTTCGTCCTCGGTTACATATCCGCCTGCCGCTCCCGACGGCCATCTGTCCTCATCATAGAGCCATGCGAGCATTTTCTCACTCTTAGCCTTGTCAACACAGTTTCTTATGAGCTGCATATATTCATCGCTAAGATATTTATTTTTAAGTCCCGTTCTGACGTGCATGTGGAATCCGCCGAAGCCCATTTCATTGAAAATTTCGATCTGTCTTTCAAGCTCGTCCTTTTCAAGTCGGCTGTTCCACGCCCAGAACGGAGTTCCTCTGTATTCGCTTGTCGGATTTTTGAAAAGCTCATTTGAAAGCTTTTTTTCGCCGTTTTTCTTATATAACATAAAACGTCCTCGCTTATCTTTGTACTCTTGCGCCTGCACCGCCGATTATTCTTTCAACCTCGGCCTTGGTCGCCATTGAAGTGTCGCCCGGGGTGGTCATGGCAAGCGCACCGTGAGCCACGCCGTAATTGACCGCCGCCTGCGGATCGCACGTTTCCATAAGTCCGTAAATCAGACCCGAAGCGAAGCTGTCGCCGCCGCCGACACGGTCGTAAATTTCAAGACCCTTTAAATCAAGTCCGTTATAGACCTTGCCGTCCGCCCAGCATATTGCGCTCCAGTCATTAACTGTGGCAGTTTTGACTGTTCTGAGTGTCGAAGCCGCAACCTTGAAATTGGGATAAAGCTCAGCGGCCTTTGTCATCATTTTTTTGTAGCCGTCAATATTCAGCTCCTTGAGATTTTCGTCGTTGCCCTCAACCTCAAGTCCGAGACATGCGGTGAAATCCTCCTCGTTGCCGATCATGACGTCGATATATTTTGCAATCTCCTTGTTGACCTCCTGAGCCTTCGCCTTGCCGCCGATATCGTTCCAGAGAGACGGGCGGTAATTGAGGTCATAGGAAACTATTGTTCCGTATTTTTTCGCTGTTTTAACAGCTTCGATAACGACCTTAGCCGTTGTGTCGGAGAGTGCGGCAAAAATTCCGCCGGTGTGAAGCCATCTTACGCCGAGGGTGCCGAAAATGTACTCCCAGTCGATATCACCCTCTTTGAGCTGAGATGCTGCGGTATTTCCTCTGTCGGAAACGCCGAGTGCTCCTCGAATTCCGTAGCCACGCTCGGTAAAGTTCAGTCCGTTTCTGACCGTCCTTCCGATGCCGTCATATTTTACCCACTTTATAAGTGAGGTATCAACTCCGCCCTGAAGCATAAAATCCTCGACCAGTCTGCCAACCTCGTTATCGGCAAGAGCCGTTACAGCTGCCGTTTTCAGTCCGAAGCACTTGCGAAGTCCTCTTGCGACGTTGTATTCGCCGCCGCCCTCCCATACTCTGAATGAGCGTGCGGTTCTTATTCTCGAATCACCGGGGTCAAACCTCAGCATTATCTCTCCGAGGGAAATCATATCAAAGGTGCAATCCTCTTTTTTTCTGAGTTCAAGCTTCATTGCGGATATTCTCCTTTTTTCTGCTTTTATAAAAGTCAAACATTGTCGGATCCTGTATCGCTCTTGCAAGCTCATAGACAGGACGTGAATAGAAGAACACTGTGAACGATATTTTTATAATCAAAGAAATGTCCCTGTTTCTTTGGAAATCCTTTATCCACTTTTTACCTATTCGTTTCGACTCCGACAAAACCTCTTTTTCGCATTTTGTTCCTATCGCCTGCGTTCTGTTATAAAAAATCGACTGAAACAGATATTGCAGACAGTATTTTTTCAAAAATGAATTTGATGAATTCTTCAGCCTTTCACAAAGCATATCAAATGAATATGTCATCGTGAAACGCTTCATTGTAAATCTTGATGTGACCGTCGAATTCGGTCTGTTGAGATAATAATACAGCTCGGCATCTATACACCTCACCGTTATACCCTTATCGAGCAATGTTATGATGTAATAAGCGTCCTCACCGTTTGATATGCCGATTGGGAAGCTGCTTTGGCGAGCCGTCTCGGCTTTGAAGATTTTTCCCCAGACGGACTTGCCCATACATCTGTTTGTGCTGTTGTCAAAAAGCTCCTCAACTGTTGCGTCATGCGCCTTGCACTCGGTAATCGGCCGCATTTTTTCATCCGTATTCGGCGTGTAAAATTCGTGCGCACAAACCATGTCACAGTTTGATTCTTCAATCTCCTTAACGAACAGCTCGACCGCCTGATAATGAAGATAGTCGTCGCCGTCAACGAACATAATATAATCCCCGCTTGCAATCTCAAGGCCGTGATTTCGAGCCACGGAAACGCCTGCGTTATCATGGTAAAAATACTTCACCCTGCTATCCGAAGCGGCATAGCTTTTTATAATCTCCGCACTTTTATCCGTGCTTCCGTCATCAACGCAGATAATTTCAAAATTCTCATAGGTCTGAGCAACAATGCTTTTGAGACAATTTTCTATGTATTTTTCGAGATTGTATACAGGAACAATTATGCTGACAAGACCTGACATTTCATCACCCCAGATTTATACTCCCGAATATGCGTTAAAGCCGCCGTCAACGGCAATAGTTGTGCCGGTTACAAAACCGGAGTATTCCTTGTCGCAAAGGAAAAGCAAAGCGCCTGAAAGCTCCTCGGGCTTACCGAAGCGACCCATCGGAGTTGCGGCAAGAATTTTGCCCGTTCTCGCAGTCGGTGCGCCGTCGGGATTCCATAATAAGTCCTTATTCTGCTTCGTTGAGAAAAATCCCGGTGCAATGGCATTGACTCTGATGCCCATATCGGCAAAATGTACTGCCATAAACTGCGTGAAGTTTGCAACCGCCGCCTTCGCCGCAGAATATGCCGGAATCTTCGTCAGCGGACGGAAAGCGTTCATCGAGGTTATCATAACAATACAGCTGTCATCTTTCTCCGCCATGTCACGAGCAAAAATCTGCGTAGGAATAAGTGTTCCGAGGAAGTTGAGATTGAAAACAAACGATATTCCCTCAGGATCAAGGTCAAAGAAGGTTTTTACATTCTCGTCCTTTTCAACAAGGTCGATTTTTTCAAGCGTTTCCTTTGTCGTCGTGCCCTTTGGGTTGTTTCCGCCTGCACCGTTAAGGAGAATATCGCATGTGCCGAGCTTTTCGGCAACAATATCTCTCGCCATTTTCATGCTCTCGGGTTCAAGCACGTTACAGCCGACCGCAATAGCCGTGCCGCCGTTTGCGTTTATTTCATCGGCAACCTTTTTTGCCGCTTCTTCGTTAAGGTCAAGCACGGCAACCTTTACGCCCTGCTCGGCAAGAGTTTTGGCAAAGCCGGAGCAGAGCACTCCGCCGCCACCTGTTATAACCGCTACTTTTCCGTTAAGACTTTCATGCTTAGTCATAATATCACTCCGATTTTTTGTTCTTTGCGACCGCTTCCCACAGTCCGTTGAGATATGCGCAGCCGAGCGCACGATCATATAGTCCGTAGCCGGGTCGTGCAACCTCGCCCCAAATCATTCGTCCGTGGTCCGGTCTGACATAGCCGTCAAAGCCAACCTCCTGCAGGGTCTTGACTATCTCGTACATATCAAGGCTTCCATCCGAGGAAAGATGGGAGGTCTCATTGAACCAGCTGTCTCTTATTTTTACGTTTCTCAGGTGAGCGAAATAAATCCTGTCGCCCACTTCTCTTATCATCGCCGGCAGGTCGTTTTCCGCACTCGCTCCGAGAGAGCCGGTGCAGAACGTCAGTCCGTTATACGGCGAATCGACAAGAGAAAGAAAACGTCTTATATCTTCAATATTTTTTATGATTCTCGGCAATCCGAAAATATCCCACGGCGGATCGTCGGGGTGAATCGCCATTTTAACATCACATTTCTCACAAACGGGAATAATTTCTTCAAGGAAATGCTTGAGATTTCTCCACATATCCTCATGTGTGATGTTTTTGTATTTTTGGAACAGCTCTTTTATCTCGCCCATGCGCTCAGTTTCCCAGCCGGGCATTGCATAGCCGTTCGAGTTATCGTCAATCTCCTTGAACATATCCTCAGGACTTTTGCCCTCAACCTGCTTACCGTTATAGCAAAGGCAGGTTGCGCCGTTGCCCATATCCATTGCAAGGTCGGTTCTTGTCCAGTCAAAAACGGGCATGAAATTATAGCAAATTACCTTTACTCCCGCCTTTGAAAGATTTCGGATACACTCCTTATAGTTTTCGATATATTTATCGGCGTCGCTGTCGCCGAGCTTTATGCTCTCATGCACATTGACGCTCTCTATACATTCCATTGTAAGGCCTGCCGCTTCAATCTCCTTTTTCATATCAAGTATCATTTCAAGCGGCCATACTTCGCCCGCCGGCAGAGTATGCAACGCAGGCACAACACCTACCACACCGGGCACCTGACGAATCTGTTCGAGCGAAACGGTGTCCTTACCGTCACCGAACCATCGCATTGTCATCTGCATAAAATCACCTCTTTCCGAGAATTACTTCTTCTCCGCTTTCGGAGGACTCATAAATCGCCGCAATTTCCTCAACAGACTTGCCGCCCTCATGAGAATCTATCGGGAAATGACTTCCCGAGGCTATACAATCATAAAAATCATGTATCAATGCCTCATGTCCGCCGCCCCAGTAATCCTTACCTCTTGCAACATCATTTTCCGTGCTGAGAAATTCAATTTCGCCGTCTTTGTGAATAACACAGGCATTGTCTCCCTCAACTCGGAGCGTCGCTCTCTCGCAGAAAATATCAATTATAGGTTTTGCATTAAGGCTGAACGCCGTCGTTGCGTCATAAAGACCAATCACGCCGTTTTCGTAAACGAACCTTGCGTGAGCAGTGTCCTCAACCTCGATAACATCCCTCAAATGGTCGTTGGCAACATGGCCGGTTACACTGAAAACATTACTGCCGACAAGATATCGAAGCAGATCCTGCGTGTGTATTCCTTGATTTATAACAACTCCGCCACCCTCTTTTTTGAGGGTTCCGTGCCAATCGTCGGAATAGTAATCCTCGTTTCTGCACCACTGGACAACAGCTCTTGCACCCTTGATTGCACCGTATTTTCCTGTTTCAAGCACATTTTTGACCGCTCTCACGGACGGATTATAACGGTTCTGGAAGCAAACGCCGTACTCATGCGTGCTCATAAGTTGAGCCATGCGGATTTTTGCAAGCTCCTCCCTGTTCATTGCACACGGCTTCTCACAAAGGACATGGATATCCCTCGAAAGAGCCTCGACCGACATTTCAACATGAAGATAATGCGGAGTACAAATATGCACAGCGTCGGGATGATCCTCATTAAGCATTTTTATGTAGTCATAATATGCCTTGCAGCCGTATTTTTCGGCAGCCTTGTCCGCCTTTTCTTCAACAATATCGGCGACAGATGAAATCTCAATCCCCTCCATGGAGTTAAGTATCTCCAAATGAACCTGCGCTATATTGCCGCAGCCTATAACAGAAACCCTCATAAAACACCTCAGTATGTATCGCTCATATCGTCGGCAACCTGCTCGACAACATTTGTCTTTGCCCTGGAGTTCTTAACATGCTCCATGAGTAAATCATAATATTTATCCTCGTCAAAAGGAATTGAAACCGTTTCGTTCGTCCAGCTTGAAAGATGAGCGGCATTGGAAATCGTAAGTCCGTTAATGCCCTCCTTGCCGTCGGCAACAAGCGGAGTTCCGTGGAGAATCCTTCCGGCGAACGCATTGAGAACACCCGAGTGCTGCTCATTCTTTCCGTCAGTCTCAACATCAACGGTATGAGTTCCGATTCTTACGAAGCCGTCTTTCGCAGTCTGAATATTGTGAGTCAGGCCATCCTCAAGCTCAATAAGAGTGATTTTCTCGGCCTTTTCGCATATAATTTTCGCTTTGTCAAGCGTAATTTCAAATCTGTTTGTGCCGGGGTAATCTCCCGTTGTGGTTATAAACACACCCGTTGCACCGTTCGGATACTCGGCATAAATCGTAACGTCATCCTCAACCTCGATATCATGCCACTTACCCTCACTGCAAAATGCACGGATCTTTGAAGGCATGCCGCAGATCCACTGCCACAAATCGAGCTGATGCGGACACTGATTAAGAAGAACGCCGCCGCCCTCACCGGACCAGGTCGCACGCCATCCGCCGGAATTGTAATATGCCTGAGTGCGGTACCAGTCGGTAATAATCCAATTTACACGTCGAATCTCACCGTATTTTCCGCTGTCAACAATTTCTTTCATCTTTCTGAAAACGCAGTTTGTTCGCTGATTGAACATCATTGCAAAAACCTTGTCACTCTTAGCGGCAAACTCGTTCATCTCACGAACCTGCTTTGTGTAAACGCCTGCCGGCTTCTCAGAAACAACATGCAGTCCGTTCTTGAGAGCTTCGATAACATAAGGCGGATGGAAATAGTGAGGAACTGCGATTATAACAGCGTCACACTCGCCGCTTTCAAAAAGCTCCTTAGCCGTTGAATATCTCTTAGCCCACGGAACATTTTTCTTTGCCCATTCAAGTCTCTCGGGATTGATATCGGCAACCGCTGTAACTCTCATCTCGCTCATGTCGCCGTCAAGGAAGTTACGAATATGGCTTGATCCCATATTACCGACACCGACAATACCCGTACGAATCGGCTGAACCTTTTCAGCAAGCTTGTGCATTGCGTCCGCAGCAGCCTTGAACGACTCCTTATATGTAGCATAGGTGTGCTTGTCCATGCCCTTCTTGGTTTCGTCATCGTTTTCGAGTGCGTCAAAGCCCTCAAACACCTTGAGGTGAGGTTCAAGCGAAAGAACGATTCTCGCCCACTTGAACGAAAGCTTTCTAATTATCTCCTCAACGTTGCCCTCGCCCTCTCCGGCCGGAACGACCTGACCGTCGGCATACAAAGCGTCCTTAACGTGCATGTATTCGACGTAATCCTTGAGAAGGTCATATGCTTTGAGTGTATCGACTCCGCACTGAACAAAGTTCGCAGGGTCAAAGACAGCTCTGAGCTTACCGCCGCAGGCTTCAAGAACCTCAAGGCAACGCTCCGCAGTGTCGCCGTAAATGCCCTTTTCATTCTCATGGCAGCACATTATACCGTTCTCGTCGGCATAGTCAACCATCGCCTTAACTCGGCGGAATACTTCTTCCTTATATTCATCATAGCTGTCATCTTTATCAAAGAAGAAGCTGAAAATTCTGATGTATTTTGCTTCAAGGATTTTTGCAACCTCAATGGTATTCTTGAACGCTTCAAAATGCGGTTCAAAATCGTCCTTAATGTTGATTTTGCCGTAAGCCGAGCCGATTGAGGCAACTTTCATGCCCTCATCGTCAATCGTCTTTTTGATTTCCTTGGCCTGCTCAACAGTCATATTATTGATGTTAAGCTCCTTGCCGAATCCGCGAAGCTCCATTTCGGCAATGCCGTTTTCCTTACATGCCGCAATCTGACCCTTTATCGTGCTTTCACCGGATTCATCGCTGAAAGCGGAAAAAATAAAATGTGCCATACATATCCTCCTTATGCAAACTTTGCGTAAACATAATTTTACAGAATGATTATATCACACAAAAAATAAAAAATAAAGATATAAATACAGTAAATACCAATATTATTTGTACAATAACACTTTATTTTTTATTTCATATAATATAAAGGAAGCAAAAGCTTCCAAAAAATAAAGGAGGTCTTGCAATGGCTCTTTTCACAAACCAGGCAACCTTGACCTATAACGACAATGTTATCAATTCAAATATTGTCACAGGCGAGATTGTTCAGGTTCTTACAGTCACCAAAAATGCTCTTTCGGATACCTATGAAAGAGATAAAACCATAACCTATATCATCAATATTGTCAACTCGAGCGATTCCGACTTCACGGATTTGACCGTTACGGATAATCTCGGCGCATATGCATTTAACACATCAACGCTCGTTCCGCTGACCTATGTTGATGACAGCGTCCGTTACTTCATCAAGGGCGATCTTCAGGCACAGCCGACCGTCGCGGCAACTTCTCCGCTGACAATAACGGGAATTACAGTTCCTGCCAACGGCAACGCAACAATCGTTTATTCGGCAACGGTAAACGAGTTTGCTCCTCTTGACGGAGAAACTCAGATTACAAACATCGTAACCGTAAGCGGAAGAGGCCTCTCCACACCCGTCACCGCCGAGGAAACAATTACACTTGAAACAGGTCCGATTCTTTCCATTACAAAGGCCGTTTGTCCGCTTTCCGTTCCCGAAAACGGCACGCTGACCTACACTTTCGTTATCAGGAATAACGGCTTCACAGAAGCAACAGCCGCAGATAACCTTGTTATCCGTGACACATTTGACCCGATTCTCAATATCACAAGTGTAACACTTGGCGGAACAGCTCTCACACCGACAACGGACTACACCTATAATGCCGAAACAGGCGAATTCTCAACGGTTGCGGGCGTAGTTACCGTCCCGGCGGCAACCTATGTCCGTGACGCAACAACCGGTGCTTACAGCGTTACACCCGGTGCAACTGTTCTCACCGTTACGGGAACAATTTAAAGCAAATCATTTAGGATGCATAAGCACAAAAAATCCCGGCTCTTTCGAGTCGGGATAATTTAATCATTAATCAGAATTTTTCTTCTTTATTCTTTTTCTTCGGGGTCTTGCCCTTAGCTTCCATGCGAGCTGCCTTTTCCTTCTCGGCTGCTTCCTTGGCTGCCGCACGCTCTGCTGCAAGCTTTTCGTTAGCTGTGTTGTTCTGGCTGATAGCCCAGCGTGTGATCTTCATACGGTTTCTGTCAGCACCTGTCTCAATGATAAGAGAATCGTCCTTAACCGTAACGATCTTACCTACGATGCCTCCGATTGTTGTGATCTCGTCGCCAATCTGAAGGTTGTCACGCATTGCCTGCTCTTCCTTCTGCTTTTTCTTCTGAGGTCTGATCATAAGAAAATACATAACGGCGAAAACAGCTACCATCATGAGAATCATTGTCCAGCTGCTGCCCTTTGTTCCTGTTGCCTGAGCTGCTAATAAAGTTAAATAGTTCATTGGTTATCCTCCTAATTTATACATAACGCTTGTATTATACATTAGAATGTAAGTTTTTGCAAGCGTTATTTGTGTATATTCTGTTAATTTTAAAAATTAAATTCGGGTATCGAGTAAATCAACGTATTTTTCTTTGAATTCCTCAAAAGTTCCGTTCTCCAAAGCGTCACGTATTTTCTCCATCAGCGTATTATAGAAATAAAGATTATGAGTTACGCAAAGGCGCATCGCAAGCATTTCCTTAGCCTTGAAAAGATGTCTGATATATGCCTTGGAATGTCTGCGGCAGGTCGGGCAATCACACTCGGGGTCAATCGGCGTATCATCCTTCATATACTTGGCATTGTTGATATTGATTATTCCGTTCATCGTGAAAAGATGTCCGTGGCGAGCGTTTCTCGACGGCATAACGCAGTCAAAAAGGTCAACTCCCCTGCTGACAGCTTCAATGATGTTGCCCGGGGTTCCTACGCCCATAAGATAGCGAATCTTATTCTTCGGCGCATACGGCTCAACGGCGGAAATGATTCTGTACATATCCTCCTTCGGCTCGCCGACAGCAAGGCCTCCTATCGCATAGCCGTCAAGGTCAAGCTCGGCAATTTTTTGCATATGCTCGATTCTCAGCTCATCGTAAACACAGCCCTGATTGATGCCGAAAAGAAGCTGATCCTTATTTATTGTATCGTGCAAGGCATTGAGTCTTTCCATCTCCTCCTTGCATCTTACAAGCCATCTTGTTGTCCTTTCGCATGACTTTTTGGCATATTCGTAGGTTGAGGGATTCTCAACGCACTCGTCAAATGCCATTGCTATGGTCGAGGCGAGATTTGACTGAATCCTCATACTCTCCTCGGGATCCATAAAAATACGTCTACCGTCAACATGAGAAGCAAAGGTTACACCCTCCTCCTTAATTTGACGGAGCTTTGCGAGCGAGAAAACCTGAAATCCGCCGCTGTCGGTCAGAATCGGACCGTCCCG